>NZ_JASCOS010000065.1:0-20433 GCF_029959705.1 Stenotrophomonas sp. PS02297
GGGCGGGGGCCGGGCCCCCCCCCCCCCGCGCGGGCCCCCCCCGCGCCCCCCCCCCGCCCCCCGCCACCACCACCTGGCCGAAAGCGTCGCGGCCATAGTCGCCGGCATCCATCACCACGCGCCCGAAATCGCCGGCGCGGCTGACATGGATGCGGCGGATCGGGCCAGGCGCGCCTTCCAGGCGCTGCATCACGCCCAGCGCGGTGAGCGCGTTGACCGTGGCCGCGGCGAAGCTGAGGTTGCGCTGGTCGAACACCGCCGGCAGTTCGCCGGCCGGGGTCGCTTCCACAAGTCCCACGTCCAGCCCCAGCCGGTCCAGCGCGATGGCCAGGCTGGCACCGACCAGTCCGCCACCGACGATCACCACATCATGAAGGTCGCTCATGCCGCCATGATAAAGGCTCGGCCGCCGCAGGCGCCGGGGCGATGCCGCGCTGCAACCGCGGCCACGACGCGACTGCGGCTAGAATGGCGGTCTGATTCCAGCAGATCCTTCATCGCCATGACCGCCAACGTCCAACGCGCCTTCGTCCTGTCCCTGCTCGTGCTGCTGATGGCCGGCACCCGCATCAACCATTTCGCGCCGATCCCGGATGCGTCCTGGGCGGTGTTCTTCATCGGCGGCTTCTACCTGCGCAGCTGGACCCGCTGGGCGTTCCCGCTGCTGATGGCGCTGGCGGTGGTCATCGACTGGGCCGTGATCCGCAGCCAGGGCATGGATTTCTGGGGCCACTACTGCGTCTCGGCAGGCTACTGGGCGCTGGTTCCGGCCCATTTCGCCATGTGGGCCGGCGGCATGCTGCTGCGCCGTTCCTACACCGGCACCAGCTGGCGCGCGCTCGGCCTGTTCGCCGCGACCCTGGTGGGCTCGGTGGTGGTCTGCCACCTGTTCGCGCAGGGCGGCTTCTACTGGACCAGCGACTTCGTCGCCGAACCGACCGTCGCCGGCTGGTTCAAGAACTACACCGACTGGCTGCTGCCGTACATGCGCACCGCCGCCATGTACGCCGGCGCCGCCGCGCTGGTGCAGGTCGCCGTGGAAGCCCTTGGCCGCCAGTCGGCCACCGGCCGCATCGCGCACTGAGCGCGCCACCGGCAATGGGCAACCGTCTCTCCAAGATCTATACCCGCACCGGCGACGATGGCAGCACCGGCCTGGGCGATGGCAGCCGCACCGGCAAGGATTCGCTGCGGGTCAATGCCTACGGCACGGTGGATGAGGCCAACTCGGCCATCGGCGTGCTGCTGGCGGTGGCACTGCCCGATGACGTGCGCGCGCTGCTGACCACGATCCAGCACCAGCTGTTCGACCTGGGCGGCGAGCTGTGCATTCCCGGCCATGCCGCCATCCAGGCGGCCGACATCGACGCGCTGGAACGGCACCTGGACCGCTACAACGACGACCTGCCGCCGTTGAAGGATTTCATCCTGCCGGCCGGCGGCGAGGCGGCGGCGCGCTGCCATCTGGCCCGCACCATCGTGCGCCGCGCCGAGCGCGAGACCGTCGCCCTGGCACGGGTCGAGGACGTGCGTGGCGAGGCCGTGCGCTACCTGAACCGCCTGTCCGACCTGCTGTTCGTGCTGGCGCGGGTACTGGCCCGGGCCGATGGCCACGGCGAAGTGCTGTGGAACCACGAGCGCCGGCGCGCCTGACACGCCGCGCGCCCCGCTGGGACATCACCGGCCAGACCCCACCGGGCTCTGCCCGGCGCTACAGAGCGAAAACGCCTCGTTTTTTGTAGAGCGGCGCAACGCCCCGCTGGGGCATCACCGGGCAAGCCCCGCCGGGCGTTGCCCGGCGCTACAGAGCCGCAACGCCTCAGTCTTCTGTAGAGCGGGGCGACGCCCCGCTGGGGCTTCACCGCCGATGCAGCCCGGCCCCGGCGTCGCCGGGGCTTCGGTTACAGTGCGGCATGCTCGTATTCACCCATCCGGCCTGCCTGGGCCATGACCCCGGGCCCGACCACCCCGAATCGCCCGAACGGCTGCGCGCGGTACTGGATGCGTTGCGCGGGGCGTTCCCCGACCAGCTGGACTGGCGGCAGGCGCCGCCGGCCAAGCTGGGCGAACTGGCGCGGGTGCACGAGCGCGTACTGATCGACGACCTGCTGCAGGCGCAGACCGCGCCACTGCGCCGGATCGACCTGGATACCTTCGCCTCGCCCGGCTCGGCCAGCGCCGCCCTGCACGCCGCCGGCGCCGGGGTGGCCGCGGTCGACGCGGTGATGCACGGCCCGGACCGGCGCGCGTTCTGCGCGGTGCGCCCCCCCGGCCACCACGCCACCGCCGATACCGCGATGGGCTTCTGCCTGTTCAACAACATCGCCGTGGCCGCGGCCTACGCGCGCGACGTGCACGGGCTGGAGCGGATCGCCATCGTCGATTTCGACGTCCACCACGGCAACGGCACCCAGGCGATCTTCGAGACCGACCCGCGCGTGGCCTACTACAGCAGCCACGAATCCGGGCTGTTCCCGTACTCGGGCAGCATGCGCGAGCGCGGCGTGGGCAATGTCTGCAACATCCTGCTGCCGCCGGGCAGCGGCGGGTTCCGCTTCCGCAATACCTGGGCCGACGACCTGCTGCCGCAGGTCGATGCCTTCCGTCCACAGCTGCTGTTCGTCTCGGCCGGCTTCGATGCGCACATGCGCGACCCGCAGGCCGACCTGATGGTCGAGACCGAGGATTTCGGCTGGCTGACCAGCGAACTGGCGGCGCTGGCCGACCGCCATGCCGACGGCCGCCTGGTATCCATGCTCGAGGGCGGCTACGACCTGCAGGCTCTTGCCGAATGCAGCGTGGCCCATGTGCAGGCCCTGCTGGCCCCATGACGGACGCATGAACCCCGCCCCCCGCCCGCCGAAGCCCTTCATTGCCCCCATGCAGTCGATGCGGCAAGCTAGCGGCCGTTTTCTCTGAATCCGATCCGCGTGCGCCGAGCCCTTCGCCTGCTTCCCCTGCCCCTGAGCGTCGCCTTCGGCCTGTCGGCGATGGCCAGCGAGAAGCCGGTGAACTGGAACCTGTGCCCGGCCACCGATGCGCTGCCGGCCTTCGACGAGGCGCCCAAGGCCGATCCGGCCGCGGCCGCCACCCGCGACCAGTTGCCGACCGACATCGAGGGCGACCAGCTCTCCGGCACCAGCACGGTCCCGCAGTACGAGGGCAACGTGGCGCTCAAGCGCGGCGACCAGTTCATGGGCACCGACAACCTGCGCTTCGACACGGAGAGCGGCAACTACATCGCCGAAGGCAATGTGCGCTATTCCGATTCATCGATCCGCCTGACCGCCAAGCGCGCCGAGGGCAACCAGGAAACGGACAGCCACAAGATCAGCGACATCAACTACCAGCTGGTCTCGCGCCGCGGCAACGGCAGCGCCGACTCCATCGACCTGCAGGGCTCGGTCGGGCAGATGCACCGTTCGACCTACACCACCTGCGACCCGTCGCAGCCGGTGTGGAAGCTGTCCGCGCCGCAGATCGAGGTGGACAACGAAGAGGGCTTCGGCACCGCGCGCAATGCGGTGCTGCGCGTCGGCAAGCTGCCGGTGATGTACATGCCCTGGTTCAAGTTCCCGATCGACGACCGGCGCATGACCGGCCTGCTCTATCCCAAGCTGAGCCTGTCCGGGCGCAACGGCTTCGACTACGGCCAGCCGATCTACTTCAACCTCGCGCCGAACTACGACGACACCCTGACCCCGCGCTGGATGAGCAGGCGCGGGCTGCAGTTGAACAACGAATTCCGCTACCTCTACGGCGGCGGCCGTGGCCAGCTGGATACCGAGTGGATGCCGCACGATTCGCTGCGCGACAAGGAGCGCGGCAAGGTCGCCTACAGCGGCTACCACAACATCGACAACCACTGGCAGGCACGCGCCAGCCTGGCCTGGGTCAGCGACGAGCGCTACATGGAGGATTTCGCCAACCGCCTGCTCGGGGTGACCGCCTCCAACCTGCAGAGCACCGCCGGCCTGTACGGCACCGGCCGCACCTGGACCGCCGGCCTGATGGCCGACCACTGGCAGCTGACCGACTACACCCTGACCGAAGCCGCCCTGCCCTACAGCCGCCAGCCGCGCCTGTTCGGCACCTGGGACGACAGTTTCGGCCGCTGGTTCGAGACCGGCGTCTACGCCGAGGCCGTACGCTTCAGCCACGACGACATCCATGGCAAGACCATCGATGCCGATGGCGAGTATGTGCGCGATGGCAGCCTGACCCGGGTCGACGGCGGCTCGCGCCTGGACATCAAGCCCTACGTGTCGATGCCGCTGGCCGGCGCCGCCTGGTACATCACCCCGACCCTGGCCTGGCGCTATACCGCCTATGAGCTGGAACGCGGCCTGGCCGACAGCATCCGCCGCAACCAGCTGATCGCCGCGGGCATCGACCCGGCCACCGCCACCCCGGAACAGCTGCGCGGCAATACCGCGCCGCACCGCAGCCTGCCCATCGCCAGCCTGGACATGGGCCTGTTCTTCGACCGCGAGACCGACATCGGCGGCCAGTCCTACCTGCACACCCTCGAGCCGCGCCTGTTCTACCTGAACACGCCATACCGCGACCAGGACGACCTGCCGCTGTTCGACACCCGTGCCTTCACCTTCAGCTGGGGCCAGCTGTTCCGCGATTCGCGCTTCACCGGCGCCGACCGCCAGAACGACGCCAACCAGCTGACCACGGCCCTGACCACGCGCCTGATCCGCCAGGCCGACGGCCGCGAAAAGCTGTCGGCCAGCATCGGCCAGATCACCTATTTCGAGGATTCGAAGGTCACCCTCGGCGGCAGCGACGCCATCGTCCAGCAGGGCAAGTCGGCCTGGGTGGCGGACGTGAACTGGGCGATCAACGACCGCTGGACCATGGGCAGCACCTACCAGTGGAACCCGAAGTACCGCAAGGAGGACCTGGCCAGCGTGCGCGCGCGCTATCTGCTGCCCGATGACGGCGTGGTCAACCTGACCTACCGCTACCGGCGCAACCCCAGCAACAACACCGACCAGCTCAAGCAGGCCGACCTGTCCTTCCTGTACCCGATCAACCCGCGCTGGAGCATCGTCGGCCGCTATTACTACTCGATGCTCGACCACAAGCCGCTGGAGATCATCGGCGGCGTGCAGTGGGACAGCTGCTGCCTGGCCGTGCGCGCCCTGGCCCGCCGCTATGTGCGCAACCGCGAGGGCGAGATGAACAATTCCTTCCAGGTCGAGTTCGTGCTCAAGGGTCTGAGCTCGGTCGGGCAGGACACGGACCGCACCTTGCGCCGTGCTATTCTCGGCTACAACCGAGACGACCTGTACCTCGTTCCGCCCAGCAACATCGAGGCGAACGACGACGACTACGATCCGAACCTGATTCCATGACCAAGACCCTACCTGCAGTCCTCGCCACCCTGCTGGCGCTTGCCGGCGTGTCCGCACCGGTCGCCGCGCAGCAGACGCAGCCGCTGGACCGCATCGCCGCCGTCGTCGACGAGGACGTGATCCTGCAGAGCGAACTGCAGCGCGCGGTCAACAACATCAAGTCGCAGTACGCCGGCCGCGAGCACCAGCTGCCGCCGGAAGGCGTGCTCGAACGCCAGGTGCTCGAGCGCCTGGTGCTGGTCAAGCTGCAGGTGGCACGCGCCGAAGGCAGCGGCATCCGCGTCAGCGGCGAGGAACTGAACCACGCCGTGGCCAGCATCGCGCAGCAGAACGGCACCGACATCGACGGCCTGCGCCAGCGCCTGGCCCAGGACGGCATCGGCTTCGAGGATTTCCGCAACTCGGTGCGCGAGGAGATCATCACCCAGCGCCTGCGCCAGAGCTTCGCGCAGAGCCGCATCAGCGTCAGCGAGGGCGAAGTGGACGCAGCCCTGGCCCAGCAGAACGCCGGCGGCATGCAGTACCACCTGGCGCACATCCTGGTGGCCCTGCCCGACGGTGCCAGCGCCGAGCAGATCGCCACCGGCCAGAGCAAGGTCGACGGCATCAAGAACCTGGTCGTCAAGGGCGACCTGGACTTCTCCGCCGCCGCGGTGCGCTATTCCGACAGCCCCAACGCGCTGGAAGGCGGCGACCTGGGCTGGCGCAGCCTGGACGAGATCCCCAACGCGTTCTCCGTGCAGATCAAGGCGATGAAGGCCGGCGACGTGATCGGCCCGATCCGTGGCCCGAGCGGCTTCCAGCTGCTCAAGCTGGTGGAAGTGCGCGACGGCGACAGCGCCGCCGGCACCCATACCGTCACCGAATACCATGCCCGCCACATCCTGGTGCGGGTGACCGACCAGGTGGACGACGCCGCGGCCAAGGCCAAGGCCGAGACCCTGAGCGCGCGGATCACCGGCGGCGCCGATTTCCAGGCCACGGCCAAGGAATCGTCCGACGACGCCAACAGCCGCGGCCAGGGCGGCGACCTGGGCTGGTTCCCGGCCGACGCGTTCGGCCCGGACTTCGGCAAGCAGATCGAAGGCGTACAGGATGGCGGCGTCACCGCGCCGTTCCGCACCGACGCCGGCTGGCACATCGTGCAGCGCGTGGCCACGCGCCAGACCGACGTGACCGACGACAACAAGCGTGCGCAGGTCCGCGACACCATCGGCCGCCGCAAGCTGGAAGACGAGTACAACCGCTTCCTGCAGGAGCTGCGTGGCGATGCCTACGTCAGCTTCCGCATCGGCGACCGCGCCGAGGGTACCGCCGAGCCGGCGTCCGGCGCGGCCGAGCCCGCCAAGCCCTGATCCCATGGTTCCCCAGCTCGCTCTGGTCCCGGGCGAGCCTTCCGGGGTAGGCCCGGAACTCTGCATCCGCCTCGTCCAACAGCCGCGCAGCGATTGCCGGCTGCTGGCGTTCGCCGACCCGGACGCGCTGCGCGCCGTCGCCGCCGCGCTCGACCTGCCCCTGAACCTGCTGCCCGAGGAGGCGCAGGCCCGCGCACCGGGCGATCTGCGCCTGCGCGAAATCCGCAACGCCGCTCCTTCCCGCTTCGGCCAGCCCGATGCCGCCAATGCGCGCGCGGTGATCGATGCCCTGCTCGGCGCAGGCCGCGCCTGCCTGGACGGCGAACTCGATGGCGTGGTCACCGGTCCGGTGCACAAGGCGGTCATCAACGAAGGCGGCATCGCCTACAGCGGCACCACCGAACTGCTGGCCGGCCAGGCCGGCGTGGAAGTGGTGATGATGCTGGCCAACGAACTCATGCGCGTGGCCCTGGCCACCACCCACCTGCCGCTGCGCGATGTCGCCGATGCCATCACCGCCGACGGCCTGCGCAACGTCATCGCCACCACCCACGCCGCGCTGCGCCGCGACTTCGGCCTGGCGAGGCCGCGCATCGCCGTGCTCGGCCTGAACCCGCACGCCGGCGAGGATGGGCACCTCGGCCGCGAGGAACTGGATGTCGTCATCCCGCTGCTGGAACGGCTGCGCGGCGAAGGCCTGGACCTGGTCGGCCCGCTGCCCGCCGACACCGCGTTCCTGCCGGCCAGGCTGCGCGGCTTCGACGCGGTGCTGGCGATGTACCACGACCAGGGCCTGCCGGTGCTCAAGTACAGCGGCTTCGAGCAGGCGGTGAACATCACCCTGGGCCTGCCGTATCCGCGCGTGGCAGTCGATCACGGCACCGCGCTGGACCTGGCCGGCAAGGGCACGGCCGACCCCTCCAGCCTGCAGGCCGCCACCGCGCTGTGCGCGCGGCTGGCCGCACAACGTAAAATCACCCGATGAACTCCTCCCATTCCCCGCGCGCCGGCGCCGGTTTCACCGCGCCGGCGAAGAAACAGCTGGGCCAGCACTTCCTGGCCGATGCGCACTACGTCGAGAAGATCGTGCTGGCGGTCAACCCGAAGCCCGGCGACCGCCTGGTCGAGATCGGCCCGGGCCAGGGCGCCATCACCTTCCCGCTGCTGCGCCGCCATCCGCAGCTGACGGTGATCGAGTTCGACCGCGACCTGATCGCCCCGCTCACCGCCGCGGCCGCGCCGCTGGGCGAGCTGACCATCGTCCACCGCGACGTGCTGCAGGTCGATTTCACCGAACTGGCCGGCGGCGCGCCGATCCGGCTGGTCGGCAACCTGCCCTACAACATTTCCTCACCGATCCTGTTCCACGCGCTGGAGCATGCCGCGGCGATCTCGGACATGACCTTCATGCTGCAGAAGGAAGTGGTGGACCGCATGGCCGCCGCGCCCGGCAGCAAGGTCTATGGCCGCCTGAGCGTGATGCTGCAGGCGTGGTGCCAGGTGACCTCGCTGTTCGTGGTGCCGCCGGGCGCGTTCCGGCCGCCGCCGAAGGTCGACTCGGCGGTGGTGCGGCTGGTGCCGCGCGATCCGGCCACGGTCGGCATCGCCGATCCCCGGCACTTCGCCAACCTGGTCAAGGCCGCCTTCGGCCAGCGCCGCAAGACCCTGCGCAACGCCTTGAACGGCATCGTCGACGAAGCCGGCTTCGCCGCCACCGGCGTGCGCAGCGACGCGCGCGCCGAACAACTGGACGTGGCCGATTTCATCGCACTGGCCAACGCCACCGCCGCCTGACGTCCGCTCCACCCGCTTTTGCTTACACTTGCCCGCATGGACGATTCCCGCCACTACGCGATCGAGATCGAGGTATCGCCTCGATTCGTCGACGAACAGTCGGCCCCCGAGGATGGGCGCTACGCGTTCGCCTACACGATCCGCATCCACAACCGCGGCACCGTGCCGGCGCGCCTGATCAGCCGCCACTGGCGGATCACCGACGGCAACGGCCGCACCGAACGCGTGGACGGCGACGGCGTGGTCGGCGAACAGCCGCGGCTGCGCCCGGGCGAGGAATTCCGCTATACCTCCGGGGTCATGCTCGGCACCGAGCGCGGCACCATGCAGGGCCATTACGACATGCTGGCCGACGACGGCACCGAATTCGCCGCCCCCGTCGCCCCGTTCGTGCTCTCCATCCCCAGGACGCTGCACTGATGGCCACCTGGGCGATAGGCGACCTGCAGGGCTGCTACGACGTCACCCAGCGGCTGCTGGAGAAGATCAACTTCGACCCGGCCGCCGACCGGCTGTGGTTCTGCGGCGACCTGGTCAACCGCGGCGGGCAGTCGCTGGAGACCCTGCGCCTGGTGCACTCGCTGCGCGAGCACAGCGTGGTGGTGCTGGGCAACCACGACCTCTCGCTGCTGGCCGTCGGCGCGCGCAGCCCGGAGGAACAGCGCAAGGTCAACCCGGACCTGCAGCGCGTCGTGCTCGCCGAGGACCGCGACGTGCTGCTGGACTGGCTGCGCCTGCAGAAACTCGTGCACGTGGACCGCGAACTGGGCTGGATGATGTTCCATGCCGGCCTCGCGCCGAAGTGGACCGTGGCGCTGGCCGAGAAGCACGCCCGCGAAGTCGAACAGCAGCTGCACGGCAACGGCTACCGCAAGCTGCTGCGCAACATGTACGGCGACGGTCCGGTCTGGGCGCCGAACCTGACCGGATACGAGCGCTCGCGCGCGATCATCAATTTCTTCACCCGTATGCGCTATTGCACGCCGCGCGCGCGCATCGGCATGGAAGACAAGGGCACGCCCGGCACCCAGCAGCAGGGCATGTACCCATGGTTCGAAGTGCCGGGCCGGGTCGAGCGCGAGCTGAAGATGGTCTGCGGCCACTGGTCGGCGCTGGGCCTGACCATCACCCAGGGCGTGCACGCCATCGACACCGGCGCGGTCTGGGGCGGCAAGCTCACCGCGCTGCAGCTGGACAGCGAAGAACTGCGCGTGGTGCAGGTGCCCGGTCGCGATGTGCCGGCCCCGGTGCCCGGCGCCCACCCGCCACGCAGGCCGCCGGCCGAACGCCGCCCGGAACCGCGCGGCGAAGCGCAGGGTGAACGCCGCGAACCGCGACGCCGGTCGCGCCGGCATCGCCCTCACAACAGTGGAAACGGCGGCGGAACTCCCCGGCAGGAGCCACCCAAACCGTAGCAGCGCGCGGTGATGCGCAATGAGGCTTTGGTGTCGGCAAAGCCCGATTGCGCATGGCGCGTTGCTATCGACGCAGGTAATGGACGAAGCGGAAAGCGAAGGCGTGCCGCGCGTCTGCCGGATGCGGCTGGCTGTCCACTTCCTGCCACAGCGCGGGGTCGACCTCGGGGAAATGCGTGTCGGCCACGACCTCGGCATCCACCCGGGTCAGGTACAGGTCCGTGGCCTGGTCGATCAGCAACCGGTAGATCTCGCCGCCGCCGATCACGCACAGTTCGCCAGCGCCTTCGGCGGCCGCGATGTCCCGGGCTTCATCCAGCGAGGCCACCGCGCGCATGCCGTCGAACGGCACCTGTCCGCCGCGGGTAAGCACCAGGTTGGTCCGCCCCGGCAGCGCGCGGCCGAGAGACTCGGCGGTCTTCCGCCCCATCAGGATCGGCTTGCCGAGGGTAAGCGCCTTGAAATGCCTGAAGTCGTCCGGCAGGTGCCACGGCATCGCGTTGCCGTGGCCGATGCCGTGGTTGCGGTCCAGCGCGGCGATGAGCGAGAGCTTCATCGCACCGCTCACACCGCCACCGGTGCCTTGATCGCGGGCAACGGGTCGTAGCCGTCGATGCGGATGTCGTCGAAGGTGAAACCGAACAGGTCGGTGACTTCCGGGTTCAACCACAGCTTCGGCAGCGCGCGCGGCTGGCGGGACAACTGTTCGCGGGCCTGTTCGAAGTGGTTCGAATACAGGTGCGCGTCGCCCAGCGTATGCACGAAATCGCCGACGCCCAGGCCGGTGGCCTGCGCCACCATGTGCGTGAGCAGCGCATAGCTGGCGATGTTGAACGGCACGCCGAGGAAGATGTCGCCGCTGCGCTGGTACAGCTGGCAGCTGAGCCTGCCGTCGGCCACATAGAACTGGAACAGGTTGTGGCAGGGCATCAGCGCCATCTGCGACAGCTCGCCCACGTTCCAGGCACTGACCACCAGCCGCCGCGAATCCGGGTTGCGCCGGATCTCCTCCACCAACCACTGCATCTGGTCGATCTCCCGCCCGTCGGCAGCGGTCCAGCTGCGCCACTGCTTGCCGTAGACCGGGCCGAGGTCGCCGTTGGCATCGGCCCATTCGTCCCAGATCCGCACCTGGTTGTCCTTCAGGTAGCCGATGTTGGTATCGCCCTTCAGGAACCACAGCAGCTCGTGGATGATCGAGCGCAGGTGCAGCTTCTTGGTGGTGACCAGCGGGAAACCTTCGTTGAGGTCGAAGCGCATCTGCCAGCCGAACACGCTGCGCGTGCCGGTGCCGGTACGGTCGGACTTTTCGGTGCCGTGATCGAGCACGTGGCGCAGCAGGTCCAGGTATTGCTTCATTTCTCGCCTCCGGCGAAGGGCTTCATTTTTCGCCTCCGGCGCAGGGCCTCACGCCTTGTCTCCCACCGGCAGCACCGGCTGCAGCGTCGGCGCGCGCCGCGACATCGCCAGCAGCGCCAGCCCCAGCGCGATCAGCGGCAGGCTCAGCAGCTGGCCGCGGGTGAACCAGCCGAAGGCCAGGTAGACGCCGTTGTCGGGCATGCGCACGAATTCCACCAGGAACCGGAAACAGCCGTACATCAGCGCGAACAGGCCGGACACCGCGTAGCGCGGGCGCGGCTTCATCGAGTAGACCCACAGCACGGCGAACATCACCAGCCCTTCCAGCACCGCTTCATACAGCTGCGAGGGATGGCGCGCGTACTGGGTGAGCAGGCCGGCGGCATAGTCCTGCCTGATCTGCGCGGCCGACATCAGCTGCTCCATGGTCGGCAGGCCTGCGGGCACGTCCTTGAGCGGCGCATGCGGGAACACCACGCCCCAGCCGGCGTGGGTGAACTTGCCCCACAACTCGCCGCCGACGAAATTGCCGAGCCGGCCGAAGCCCAGCCCCAACGGCACCAGCGGGGCGACGAAGTCGATGGTGTCGAAGTAGTGCAGCGCATGCTTGCGGGTCCACCACCAGCCGGCGGCCATGACGCCGAGCAGGCCGCCGTGGAAGCTCATGCCCCCTTCCCATACGCGCAGCAGGATCAGCGGGTTGTGCAGGAAATCGGCGGTGGCGTAGAACAGCATGTAGCCGATGCGCCCGCCCAGCACCACGCCGAGCATGGCGTAGAACAGCAGGTCGGAGAAACCATTCATGTCCACGCCCGGCAGGCGCCCGGCGCGGATGCGGGCGCGCCCCAGCCACCACGCCGCGGCGAAACCGAGCAGGTACATGATGCCGTACCAGTGCACCTTGATCGGCCCGAGGGAAAAGGCGATCGGGTCTATGTCGTGGAGGTAGATCATGCGCGTGCGGATTGGCCTGGATTGAGGGGTGCCGAAGAAGGCGCCGGTGGATGCATTGTCAGTCCTGCTGCTGGAACGCCACGTAATAGCCGTTGCAGTCGTTGATGGCGAACTCGCGGGTGCCGTAGGGCATGTCCTGCAGCGGCCACGCGACCGTGACCCTGTCCCGGACCTGCTCCCACAGCGCGTCCACGTCGGCGACCGCGATGTAGAGCGTGCCGGACAAGGCCGGCGGCATCTTCCACAGATCCGTCCCGGTGAAGAGCAGCGCACAGCCGTGGCCCTCGACCACCAGCGGCTCCCGGCCCATCGGCGAGACCGAGAAGCCCGGCAGCGAGGCATAGAACGCGCCCGTCTCCGGGAGGCTGTTGCAACGCAGGAGAAGACTCAACGCCATGTACCGCTCGCGGCCGGATCCATGTAACGGGAGGACGCCATTCTCGCCGGTTCAGCCCAGGATGTGGGGCTGATCGGGCAATTCGTTGTCCCGGGGTTGCCGCGGATCGGCAGGAAAATGCCCCGCCAGCAGGGCCGAGATCTCCGCCACAGCCGCCAGTACCGCCGCCTCCAGGTCGCCATCGCGCTGGCGCCGGCCGAAGTCCTCGCAGACCTGCCGCCACTGCGCGGCCTCGATGCGTCCGCGCAGGCCGCGGTCGGCGACGATCTCGATGGCGTGGTCGGCCAGCAGCAGGTAGACCAGCACGCCGTTGTTGGCCTGCGTGTCCCAGGTGCGCAGTAGGGCGAAGGCGTGTTCGGCGCGCTCGCGCGGCGACACGCCGCGCCACAGCGCCGTCAGCGGCAGGTCGGATTCGACCGCGAACATGACCTGCCCGGCATGCCGGCGCTCGCCATCGGCGATGGCGCGGGCGATGCGGTCCAGGCTGGCCGCGGGAAACCGCGTGTGCGCGGAAGGCGAAAAAAGATGGCGCAGCCAGCGCATCACCAGCTCCCCGAGGCGCCGCCGCCTCCCGAACGCCCACCGCCGCCGGACCAGCCGCCACCGCCGAAACCGCCCCCACCAAATCCTCCGCCCCCGAAGCCGCCCCTGCCGAAACCGCCGCCGCCGGCGAAACCACCGGGTGACAGCCCGCCCAGCGACAGGAAGAAGGCCGCCGCCGCGGCGATGCCGCCCCCGGCCAGCGACAGCAGCAGCCAGCCCGCGCCGCCGCCGAGCAGCGCGGCCAGCACGCCTTTCAACGGACGCGAACGGCGTGCGAACAGCAGCCGTGCCAGCATCGAGGCGAAGCCGCCGATGAACAGCGCGACGAAGAAGGTGGCGTCGCCATCGCCCGGGTCGCGGTTGCTGGCCACCGGCGCCGGCAGTTCCTCGCCATCGACCAGTTTGACCAGCGCCGCCGTGGCCTCGGTGATGCCGCCGGCATAGTCGTTGTCGCGAAAACGCGGCACCAGGTATTCCTGGATCACCCGGTTGGCGATGGCATCGGGAATCGCGCCCTCCAGCCCGTAGCCCGGCTCGATGCGCACGCGGCGGTCGTTCCTGGCGACCACCAGCAGCACGCCGTCGTCCACGCCCTTGCGGCCGATGCTCCACTGGTCGAAAACGCGGGTGGTGTACTGGGCGATGTCCTCCGGCTGCGTGCTGGGCACGATCAGCACCTGCAGCTGGCTGCCCTTGCGCTGCTGCAGGGCCAATGCCTGCTGCACCAGCGCCTGCCGCTGCGCCGCGTCCAGGGTGCCGGTGGTATCCACCACCGGTGAGTCCAGCGGCGGGATCGGCGCCAGTGCCTGCGCCAACGCACTGCCTGCCGATACCAGCATCAGGCAACACAGCAGCATCCGGCCCGCGATACGAAGCCTGCGCATTTCACCAACTCCCCGAAGCGCCGCCGCCACCGCTGCGGCCGCCAGCGCCGATCCAGCGCCTGCCATGCCCGGACGGGCTGCGCCGGCTCCTCTTCGGGTTGACCATCAAGGCCGAAACCAGCCCGTACAGCGCCAGCAGCAACGCACCGGCGAGCGGCTTCAGCCAGTTCGCCCATGCCAGCAGCAGCGCGCAGGACATGGCCATCGGCACTGCCCAGACACCCATGAACATCCCGCCAAAGCCCGCCAGCCCCATGCCGATCACGATGCGCGGCCAGCGCCGGCGCGCGTGCTCCGTCAGCAACAGGGCGATGAAGGCCATGAAGAATCCCATGATCCCACCCGCCACCAATTGCGGCCCGATCGTCATCCCGTCACTGCGCCGCTGCCGGCTGCGGGTCCTGCGGCTGCGGCCTGGTACCGAAATCCACCGCCGGCGGCTGTGCGATCTGCGCCTCGTTCTCGACGGTGAAGTTCGGCTTGGCCTGGTAGCCGAACAGCTTGGCGGTGATCACCTGCGGGAACGAGCGGATATAGGTGTTGTAGTCCTGCACCAGCTGGATGTAGCGGCCGCGCGCGACGGTGATGCGGTTCTCGGTGCCTTCCAGCTGCGCCTGCAGGTCGCGGAAGTTCTGGTCGGACTTGAGCGTCGGGTAGTTCTCGCTGACCACCAGCAGCCGCGACAGCGCGCTGCCCAGTTCGCCCTGCGCCTGCTGGAACTGCTTCAGCGAAGCCTCGTCGTCGGCGTTGACCTGGATCTGCCCGACCCGCGAGCGCGCGTTGGTCACCTCGGTCAGTACCTGCCGCTCCTGCTGGGCATAGCCCTGCACGGTGTTGACCAGATTGGGGATCAGGTCGGCGCGGCGCTTGTACTGGTTGATCACCTCGGACCAGCCGGCCTTGACCGCCTCGTCCTTCTGCTGGATGGCGTTGTAGCCACAGCCGGAAATCGAACCCGCCACGAGGGCGAGCAGCATCACACGGAGGAACTGGCGCATGGGCGGGTCCTGGGGCGGCTGGAGTCCGCAGCATGCCACCACCGGTGTTCAACGTGTGCATACGACAAGGGCCGGCATCGGCCGGCCCTCGTCAGGTCGCCGCCACCGGCAGGGCGCCGGCGGCAGGCAATCGCTTACCAGTTGTCCGAGCCCGGGACGTGGTGCTCCTTGGCGTTGCGGCGCATCAGCAGGTTCAGCCACTCCACCAGCACCGAGAAGCCCATCGCCGCGTAGATGTAGGGCTTGGGCACGTGCAGGTCCAGGCCATCGAGCACCAGCACCGCGCCGACCAGCAGGATGAAGGCCAGCGCCAGCAGCTTCACGGTCGGGTTGGCGTCGATGAAACGGCCCAGCGGATTGGCCGCCAGCAGCATCACCGCCACCGACAGCAGCACCGCGCAGACCATCACCGGGACGTGGTCGGCGATGCCGACGGCGGTGATCACCGAGTCCAGCGAGAACACGATGTCGATGACGGCGATCTGCGCGATCACCATGCCGAACGTAGCCGAGGCCCGGGTGGTGGTCGGGTCCTGGTCCTCGCCGCCGCTGACCAGTTCGCGGATTTCCTTGGCGCCCTTGTAGAGCAGGAACAGGCCGCCGACGATCAGCACCAGGTCGCGGATCGAAATGCCCATGCCGGCGATGGTGAACAGGTTGCTCTCCATGTGCGCCAGGTAGGCCAGCGAGACCAGCAGCATGATGCGGGTGATGCAGGCCACGGCGATGCCGACGCGGCGCGCCAGCGGCCGCCGGTGCTCGGGCAGGCGCCCGACGGCGATGGAGATGAACACCAGGTTGTCGATGCCGAGCACGATTTCCAGCGCGCTGAGCATGAACAGGGTGACCCATACGTTCGGGTCGGCAAGGAACTCAAAAGACATGCAGGCAATCCTTCAACAAAGACCGTACACCACCACCGCGCGGCAGGGCGCTCAGAGAATCCGGGGCGCCAGGATCAGCCCCCAGCACAGCAGCACGTTCATCATCAGCACGAACACCGCCGCCGAGCCCATGTCCTTGGCGCGTCCGGCCAGCACGTGGAACTCGGGGCCGTAGCGTTCGATCACCGCCTCGATGGCCGAATTGGCCAGTTCCATGGCGATCACCAGCAGCATCGAGCCGACCAGCAGCACGCGTTCCACCGGGGTCTGCCCCAGCCACAGCGCCAGCGGGGCCAGCACCACGAACAGGTAGACCTCAAGCCGGAACGAGGATTCGTGCTTCCAGGCCGCGGTCAATCCCTGCCACGACCATACCGCCGCCTTGAGCACGCGCGCCGGGCCGCGCGGCAGGTTGCCGATCTCGTCAGCCATGGGCACGGCCATCGGTCGAACCGGCACGGACGGCCGGAACAGGGCGGAAACGGGAAATATCCATGCAGGCGGCCGTGGCGATGAACAGCGCGGGATTCTGCCACAGGCGCCCTGTCGGCGCCCTGTCGTCACTCCCCCCGCCCTTCTATCTTCCGGGGGAGGGCATGGGCGGCGCGCTGCCGGCCGGTGTGGCATGGGCCGCTGCGCGTCTGCGCCGCACATCCGCGCGCGCCGCCTTCCTCCGGTTGGCCATGCCGCCGGCTATCCGCCCGAGCCGTCACCCGGGGATTGGCGGGAAAAACGCACCGTCACCTTCGTGCCCTGCCCCGGCCTGCTGTCCAGTTCGATGCGCCAGCCGAACCGCTCGCACAGGCGATGCACGATGGGCATGCCCAGCCCATGGCCCTGGCGCCGCTCCGGTTCGACGCGGAAGAACGGCTCGAAGATCCGCGCCAGCGCTTCGGGCGACATGCCGATGCCGGTATCGCACACCACCACCCGGTCGGCCTCCACATAGGCGTCGACACGGCCGGCGTCGGTGTAGTTGCAGGCATTGCGCAGCAGGTTGCCGATCACCACGTGCAGCACCTGCGGCGGCACCCGCAGCGGACAGGCGGCGGCGACATGGACCTCCAGTTCGACCGGTCGCCCGGCCAGGCTGCCGCGGGCGTTGGCCGCCTCGTAACGGACCACGTCGGCCACCTCGACCCATTCGGCCTGCGGTTCGATGTTGGCTTCGCGCGCCAGGATCAGCAGCGCGTCGATCAGCGCCTCCATGTCGCGGCCGGCGCGCTGGATGCGCTGCAGGCTGCGCTGCAGCCCCGGGCTCAGCTCCTGCGAGCCCAGCGCCATGTCGCTGGCCATGCGGATCACGGTGAGGGGCGTACGCAGCTCGTGGCTCGCGTCGCGGGTGAAATTGCGCTCGCGCGCAACATGGTCGCCGATGCGTCCGGCCATCGTGTGCAGGGCGCCGGCCAGTTGCCGCACCTCGCCCTGGACATCGGGCGGCAGCCGCTCCGGCGCCAGCTCGCTGGCGTCCGGGTACAGCGGGTCCCACTGCGACACGCGCCGCGCCAGCCAGGTCACCGGCGACACGACGCGGTGCGAAACATGGTAGGTCAGCCACGAGGCGCCATAGACCGCCAGCAGGATCAGCAGTACCGGCACCACCCCGAACCAGAAGGCCAGGTGCTGGGCCCGCGAGCGCAGGAACACCAGGTACAGCCGGCCGCCCGGCTTGTCGTCCACCAGCACCAGTTGGTCGGCATCGCCGATCTCGTGGAAGCCCGGCGCCAGCGCGCGCAGGTCGGCGGGCAGGCTCAACGGCGACTGCCCGGTTTCCAGCAGGTAGCCGCGGATGTTGCTGGTATTGGGTGGCGGCTGCACCGGCGATGCGGCGTGCAGTTCCCAGAAGTGCGCGGCCTCTTCCTTGAGCAGCGCGTTGACCAGCCCGAACTTGACCACCAGCAGCACCAGGTAGCCGCCCAGCAGCACCGCAAGGCCGGCCAGCAGCGCCTGCAGCATGAAAGCGGTCCTGATCTTGCGCGGCAACCCGTGCAGCATCGCAGCCCCGGCGGTGATCCTGTGCGGTTAGGGGAAGGGGAACCGGGCCGCAGCACGGCCCTTCCCTTCGCGACGGAGTGCGTTCGCCGGCATGCTCAGCCCATCGGCTGGGCGATGTCGGCGATGCGGTAGCCCGCGCTCTGCACGGTATGCAGCAACGGCCGGTCGAACGGCTTGTCGATGATCTTGCGCAGGTTGTACAGGTGGCTGCGCAGGGTGTCCGAATCCGGCAGGCCGTTGCCCCAGATCTCGCGCTCGATCTCCTGCCGGGTCACCACACGCGGCGATTCGCGCATCAGGATGGTCAGCAGGCGCAGGCCGATGGGCGAGAGCTGCAGTTCGGTGCCGGCGCGGGTGGCGCGCATGCTGACCGGGTCCAGCACCAGGTCGGCGACCTTCAGCACTTCCGCGCCCACCTGGCGGCGCTCGCGGCGGATCAGTGCGCGCAGGCGCGCTTCCAGTTCCTGGATGGCGAACGGCTTGGTCAGGTAGTCGTCGGCGCCGAAACCCAGGCCGGTGAGCTTGTCGTCCAGCGTGTCGCGCGCGGTCAGCATCAGCACCGGCGTGGACTTGCGGGCCTCGTTGCGCAGGCGGCGGCAGACTTCGATGCCGTCAAGGCGCGGCAGCATCAGGTCCAGCACCACCACGTCATAGCTGTTTTCCGCTGCCAGCCGATAGCCGTCAAGGCCATCGCAGGCATAGTCCACCTCGAATCCCTTGCCTTCCAGGTACTCGCCGATCATCTCGGAGATGTTGCGGTTGTCCTCGATGACGAGCACCAGTCCGGACGATTCCTTGGTCTGTCGCATGGAGCCTCCTCGTTCTTCAGCTTTGTGAAAGATGCCGTACCCGGAGTGGATCCCATGTGAAGAAAAGGTGTCACGGCGCTGATCGTCCAGCCAGCCGGCGCTGCCCCTATGCTATGCGCGCCCTGCCCCGGACTCGGACATGCCTGCCCCGCCCTTCACCGCCTATCTGTACCCGGTACTGCTGCTGGCCGCCAGCAACGTATTCATGACCTTCGCCTGGTACGGGCATCTGAAGTACCGCTCGGCGCCGCTGCTGGCGGTGATCCTGGCCAGCTGGGGCATCGCTTTCTTCGAATATTGCCTGCAGGTGCCGGGCAACCGCCTGGGCGCGGCCGTCTATTCGGCGCCGCAGCTCAAGGGCATGCAGGAGGTGATCACCCTGCTGGTCTTCGCCGGGTTCTCGGCGGCCTACCTGGGCCAGCCGTTGAAATGGAACCATTGGGCGGCGTTCGCCCTGATCGCGGTCGCCGCGCTGCTGATGTTCAAGGAATGAGGCACGGGCGCGAACCCGGCCCCGGCCTTGCCGTCCGGGATCGCGTTCGCAGGGCCGGCCGCATCCGCGCCGCCGCTCAGTCGCCGCGCGGGGCCTTCTCGACGAATTCAGCGAACACCGCGTCGATCCGCGCATCGGCCACCTTGCCACCGGCCTGTACCTCGTCGGCCTGGGTGAACAACGGGATGATCATCGCCATGCCGTCGACTTTGGTCTTCAGGTGCGCGCCCGGGGCCTGGCCCAGGAAGCCGTCCCAGTGCCGGCGCACCTTCGCCCAGTAGCCGGCCGTGGCGCTCCAGTACTCGCGGGCCGGAGTGAAGTCCACATCCGTGGTGCGGATGTAATCGTTGAAGCCGAACTCGCGCGCGATTTCCTGCTGCGTGCCGTCGGCACTGCGCTGCACCTTGGTGTTGAACTGCTCGTGGGTCCAGCCGTTGGGCGTGAGCGTATGCCGGTTGACCATCGCCAGCGCGTTGTAGTCGCTGCGGCGGGTGTACTCGCGCCGCGGCAGCGGGCGCCAGCCCGCATCGCTGGTCCAGCTGGGCACGCCATTGTCGTAGCTCCACCTGCCGGTGCCGCAATAGCGCGGCGCGTCGCTGACCTCGTAGACGCACTGGGTCCATGCGCCCTGGTTGAGCGCGGCGGGAACCGCGCGCACCCGCCAGGTCTGGTCGGCGCTGAACTCGAAACGGGCCGGCGCCTCGTAGGTCCAGTCCTGCCGCCAGTGCTTGGTGACGTGGCCGCTCTTCGGATCCATCAGCAGGTGCTGCAGCACGATGCGCGTCGGCGCGTCCTCGACCACCACCACCAGTTCGCTGCCGCCGCTGCGCATCGCCGGCGCGCGCTCGTAGCCCGGCTTGAGCAGCACGGTCTCGTCGAAAGCGAAGTCCACGGCGTACTCGCCCTGCATCCGCAGGATGGTGTCGTGGTCGCGTGCGATGTCGGCGGCGCTGGCGGTGCCGGCGACCAGCGCGAGGCAGGCAAGAAAGGGGGCGGATCTCATCGGTGGCTCCTGCCCGGCGTCGGGCGCAGCGGCCATCCGTGGCCGGATCGTCTTCAGCGGCCGGAGGCGCGAAGTGCGCGGCCAGGCACTCCGGCAAGCCGCGGACATATCGAGCCCTTGGCTTGGCGCCCCGGCCCCCCGCGCGGCCCCGGCGCGGCCCAGGGGGGGGGGCAACGGGGAATCG
>NZ_JASCOS010000066.1:0-20377 GCF_029959705.1 Stenotrophomonas sp. PS02297
AGTTGTGTATAAGAGACTGTCCTCAAGCCGCGCGGCGATGCGCTGCCAGGCCGCGGCCGGCGGCAGGCGCTCGGCCGGAAGCTGGCGCAGGCGCGCGGCCAGGTCGTCATGTCCGTGTTCGTGATCGGGAATGTGTTCGTTCATGGTGTTTCTCCCAGGCGCGTGCGCAGCAGGCCGCGCGCGCGATGCAGCTGAGCCTTGGAACTGCCGACGGCCATCTGCAGCTCCTCGGCGATTTCATGGTGTTTCCAGCCTTCGATGTCGTGCAGCACCAGCACCGCGCGGGCGCGCGGCGGCAGGGTTTCCAGCGCGCGCTCCAGGTCCAGCCCCGTGGCCTGGCAGCGCGTGGCCGCCGGCATCTGCGCCAGCGCGTCCATGCCGCCCTCGCCGATGTCCAGCGCCTCGAACGCGGCGCTGGCGCGCAGCTCCATCAGCACCGTGTTCACCGCCATCCGGTGCAGCCAGGTCCCCAGCACGCTCTCGAAACGGAACTGCGGCAGCTTGCGCCAGGCCTGGATGAAGGTTTCCTGCAGCGCGTCCTCGGCGCGCGCCGCGCTGCCGCCGCACAACCGCCACAGCAGCGCGTACAGGCGCGGCGCGTGGCGGCGGTAGATGCGCTCATAGGCATGGCTGTCGCCGCCGGCGGCGGCACGCGCCAGCGCGGCGTCGTCGGCGGCCTGCGGGAATGGAGCGGTGGCGGTCACGGTGGCGTCGAGCATATCCGTTGGATGCGACGGCCATCGAAAAGGTTTAAAGCCGCCCGCAGGGAAATTTCCAGGCGGTGGCGATGGCTGACAGGGCCGGCCCGGTGGCCGACAATCGGCCTTTGCCACCTCCACGCAATCCCATGCTCCGACTCCCCGCCGCCCTGCTCGGCGCGGCCCTCGCACTGGCCGGCTGCGCCGGCATTCCCGCGCCGGCTCCCACCACCGCACCGCTCCACGCCGGGCTTCCGCTCGAAGCCACTGCGCCGTTGATCCTGGTTTCGATCGACGGCTTCCGCAACGACTACCTTGAGCGCGGCCTCACCCCGGCCTTGTCGGCGCTGGCCCGCGACGGCGTGCGCGCCGAATACATGCGGCCGTCCTACCCGTCGATCACCTTCCCCAATCACTACACGCTGGTGACGGGGCTGCGCCCCGACCACCACGGCGTCATCGCCAACTTCATGACCGATCCCTCGATCCCCGGCGTGCGCTTCAGCATGTTCGACCCGGCGACGGTCGGCGACGAGCGCTGGTGGGACGACGGCAAGCCGCTGTGGACCAGCGTGCGTGAACAGGGCGGCCGCGCCGCGGCAATGTTCTGGGTCGGTTCGGAAGCACCGGTCCATGGCGCGCGCCCGGAATACTGGCGCCCGTTCGACATCAAGGTCAGTTCCGAAGACCGCGTCCACCAGGTGCTGGAATGGCTGGCGCTGCCCGCGGCCGAGCGCCCGCATTTCATCACCCTGTATTTCGACCGGGTGGACAGCATGGGCCACGAGCACGGCCCCGATTCGCCCGAGCTGGACCAGGCGCTGGGCGAGGTGGACAGCGCCCTCGGTCATCTGCTGCAGGGCATCGACGCGCTCGGCCTGGGCCAGCGGGTGAACCTGGTGGTGGTTTCCGACCACGGCATGGCCGCGACCGGCCCGGAGCAGGAGTTCTTCCTCGACGATCTGGTCGATGTGAGCCGGCTGGACTTCGGCTGGACCGGCGCCTATGCCTCCTTCGACGCCCTGCCCGGCGGCGAGGCCGCCGCGCGGCAATTGCTGGGCAGGCATGAACACATGGACTGCATGACCCGCGGGCAGATCCCGGCCCGTTTCGAATACGGCCGCCACCGCCGGGTACCCGCCTATATCTGCATCGGCGACCCCGGCTGGCAGATCACCACCCGCGCGGCGATGCAGCGCAAGGGCCACCGCCTGCGCGGCGAGCACGGCTACGACAACCAGCTGCCGGACATGCGCTCGCCGTTCATCGCCCATGGCCCGGCGTTCGGCCAGGGCGTGGTGATTGCGCCGATCGACAACGTCGACGTATACCCGCTGCTCGCGCGCGTGCTCGGCATCGCGCCGGGCGCCAACGACGGCGACGCCGCCCGCACCGCCGCCGCGCTGCGCGACCGATGACCGCGTGCCGCATCGCGCATGCGGCCCTGCAAGGAGATTCCCGATGAAGAAATACCTGCCCGAATGGATGCACGAATGGATCAGCCTGCTGGACACGGCGCTGGCCATCGTCCTGATCCTGCTGGTCGCCTGGCTGCTGCGCCTGCTCACCCGGCGCCTGCTGGCGCGGCTGGGCCGCCACTACACCCTGCCAAAGCCGATGGAAATAGCGATCCGGCGCCTGTCCAGCTTCATCATCTGGAGCTGCACGCTGGTGGCCATACTCGACCGCGTCGGCGTCTCGGCCACCGTGCTGTGGACCGCCTTCACCGGCTTTGCCGCGGTCGGTGCGGTGGCGTTCTTCGCGGCGTGGAGCGTGCTGTCCAACATCTTCTGCACCTTCCTGATCTTCGCCACCCGCCCGTTCCGCCTCGGCGACCACATCGAAGTGCTGGAAAACGGCGAGAAGCCCGGCCTCAAGGGCCGCGTCATCGACATCAACCTGATCTACACCACGATGCAGGAGATCGGCGGCCCGGCCGAAGGCACGCTGATGCAGATTCCCAATAGCCTGTTCTTCCAGCGCGGCCTGCGCCGCTGGACCGGTGGCCGCCATGACGAGGGGCGTCTGCTCGGCGACGGTTGAGGGTGACTGCGCTCCTGCAGGGCGGGGCTTGCCCCGCGGGGACCTTGCCGGGAGCGCAGCAGCGGGGCGGGGCGCGCCAGACGGCGCGGAATGTGTTTTGTTGCAGTGCAGCCAGGCGGTGTGAAAATCCACGCCTGCGACAGCCTGAACCGCCCTCCCCCGATGTCCCACGCCCCTTCCCCGTGCCCGTCCAGCGTGACGGGTGCCGCCGTTTCCGCTTCCGCCGCCTTTGATGACCGCAAGCGCTGGCTCGGCGTCATCGCGCTGGCGATGGCCGCCTTCGTGTTCAACACCAGCGAGTTCGTGCCGGTCGGGCTGCTGAGCGACATCGGCGGCAGCTTCGGCATGCCCATCGAGCACGTCGGGCTGATGCTCACCGTCTATGCCTGGGTGGTCGCGCTGGCGTCGCTGCCGTGCATGCTGCTTACCCGCAACTTCGACCGCCGCCGGCTGCTGCTCGGGGTGTTCGCGCTGTTCGTCGCCAGCCACGTGCTGTCCGGGGTCGCCTGGAACTATGGCGTGCTGATGCTCAGCCGCATCGGCATCGCCCTGGCGCATGCGGTGTTCTGGTCGATCACCGCCTCGCTGGCGGTACGCATCGCGCCGGCGGACAAGCGCCCGCAGGCGCTGGGCCTGCTCGCCACCGGCACCTCTGTGGCGATGGTGCTGGGCATCCCGCTGGGCCGCATCGTCGGCGAACTGCTGGGCTGGCGCGTCACTTTCCTGGCCATCGGCGGCGTCGCGCTGCTGGCAATGGCGGTGCTGGCGCGGCTGTTGCCGGCGCTGCCCAGCCGGAACAGCGGTTCGGCCAGCAGCATCCCGCTGCTGCTGCGCCGCCCGGCGCTGCTGGCGCTGTACCTGCTGGTGATGGTGGTGGTAGCCGCGCAGTTCACCGGCTACAGCTACATCGAACCGTTCGTGCAGCAGGTCGGCGGTTTCGATGCGCACGTGACCACCTGGGTGCTGCTGCTGTTCGGCGGCATGGGTTTCTTCGGCAGCCTGCTGTTCTCGCGCTTCGGCACGCGCTGGCCGCGCGGCTTCCTGCTCGCCGCCATCGGCATCCTGGCGCTGTGCCTGCTGGGCCTGCGCCTGTCCACCGGCAGCGCATGGATGCTCTACGGACTGGCTTCGGTGTGGGGCGTGGCGATGATCTGCTTCGCGCTGTCGATGCAATCCAAGGTGCTACGGCTGGCGGCCGACGCCACCGACGTGGCGATGGCCTTGTTCTCGGGCATCTTCAACATCGGCATCGGCGCCGGCGCGCTGATCGGCAGCCAGGTCGGCCTGCGCCTGGGCATGGGCCATATCGGCGGGGTCGGCGGGTTGATCGCCGTCGCCGGGTGGTTGTGGTGGCTGTTCGCGATGCGGCGCTGGCGCGGGAGCTTCATGCTCGGCAGCGACGGCCGCTGAGCCTCAGCGCAGCTGGCTGTCCTTGCTGCCGCGGCGGTTGTAGCCGCTGTGGGCCGATTCCTCGGCATCCAGCGCCTGCTGGCAGGCCACGCACAGGCGTACGCCGGGAATGGCCTTGCGCCGCGCCTCGGGAATCGGCGCATCGCATTCCTCGCAGCGCTCCAGCCCCGGCCCGCTGGGCAGGCGGCTGCGGGCGCGCTTGATCGCGTCCTCGACGGTGGCGTCGATCTGATCCTGAACGGCGGTATCGCCCGCCCAACCGGTGGCCATGGCTGGCTGCTCCGAAGTGACCTGGGCCCAGCCTAGCGCAACCGCCCGTATCCCGGGCCAATGCGCCGGCCCGGCGTCACCACACCAGGTCGTCGGGCACCACGAACTGCGCGTAATAGGCGTCATCCTCGGCATTGCCGCTGGATTCGGGCGCATCGCCGGCCTGGCCGTGGTCGAGCACGATCAGCGTGGCGTCGCGCTCGCGCACCTTCTCCGCGGCCAGCCGCGGCAGCAGTTCGAAACCCTCGCCATGGCGCGCGATCACCAGCGTGCCGGCGGCCAGTTGCCTGCGCAGCGTCTCGTCCACCAGCAGGGTGCGGATCGCCTCGCCATCGCTGAAGCGGTATTCCAGTTCACCGCGGCGCGGCACCCTGCGGTCGGCAATGATCTGCCGCGCCTGCGCGCGCAGCTCCTCGGCGCGGCGCCGGGCGTTGTGCTCGGCGGCCAGCACGCGGTCGCGTTCGGCCTTTTCCGCGCGCGCGCGTTCGGCTTCCAGCTGGCCTTCGCTGGGACCGGCCGGCGCGCCCTTGGCATGCCGCGCCTTGTTCTGCTCGCGCGCAACCTGCGCGACCTGCGATTTCTTGACCAGGCCGGCCTTGAGCAGCTGCTCCTGCAGGGGGTTCGCCTTTGCCATTTCTGCACTACGTGATCGGATCGATGCTGCCATGATACCGGCCCGCCCCTGCCCGCGCCCGCCGATGCAGCCCCTGAAATACCTCGCCGGCTACCCCGAACACCTGCAGCAGCGCGCCCGCGAGCTGCTGGCGCAGGGAGCGCTGGGCCAGGCCGTGCGCCGCCGCTACCCGCAGGCGCATGCGGTGCGCAGCGACCGCCAGCTCTACGACTACGTGCAGGCCTTGAAGGAGCGCCACCTGCGCCAGTCGGTACCGCTGGGCAAGGTGCTGTACGACGGCAAGCTGCAGGTGCTCAAGCACGCGCTCGGCCTGCACACCGCCGTTTCCCGCAACCACGGCGGCAGGCTCAAGGCCAGCCGCGAGATCCGCATCGCCAGCGTGTTCCGCGATACGCCGGCCGAGTTCCTGCGGATGATCGTGGTGCACGAGCTGGCGCACCTGAAGGAGGCCGAGCACAACAAGGCCTTCTACCAGCTGTGCCTGCACATGGAACCGGACTACCACCAGCTGGAATTCGACCTGCGCCTGTACCTGACCGCGCTGGAGCAGGAAACCGTGCGTCCCCCTGACCCGTAGGTATGGCGCCTGCCCCGCGCGGCGCCCCACCGGCAATGCTTCGTGGCGGGCAAGTCCGGCACCTGCCCTCGTCCCGGCGCTACACTCCCCGCCCGCCGTACCGGACCAGCACCATGACCACCCCCATCCGCCTCGACAAGCGCCTCGCCGCGCAGCTGCAATGTTCCCGCGCGCAGGCCCGGCACTACATCGAGGGCGGCTGGGTCAGCGTGGATGGCGTGGTGGTGGAGGCGCCTCAGGCCATGGTGGCCGGCGAAACCGTCACCCTCGCCACGGGCGCGGCCAGCGAGCCGGCCGAACCGTCGACGCTGCTGCTGAACAAGCCCGCCGGCTGCACCGCCGACGAACTCTCGGCGCTACTGCGCGAGGACGGCCGCTTCGCCGAGGACGCCTCCGGCATTCGCATGCTGCACCGCCACTTCCTGCGCCTGGAAACGCCGATGCCGCTGGACGACGACGCCTGCGGCCTGGTCGTGCTCACCCAGGACTGGCGTGTGCGCCGGCACCTGCTCGAAGCCGGGCCGGGGCTGGAACAGGAGTTCATGGTCGATGTCGAAGGCGAAGGCAGCCCGTGGGCGCTGCCGAAGCTGACCCATGGGCTGGACTACCAGGGACGCGCCCTGCCCGCCTGCAAGGTCAGCTGGCAGAGCGAGCAGCGCCTGCGCTTCGCGATCAAGGACGTGCGGCCGGGGCAGTTGCAGCACATGTGCGCCCAGGTCGGGCTGCGCGCCGCGCTGGTGCGCCGGCTACGCATCGGCCGCATCGGCCTGAGCCGGATGCCGGACGGCCAGTGGCGTTATCTCGCGTCCGGCCAGCGCTTCTGAGGCATCGCTCTCCCTAGAGCGGGGCAACGCCCTGCCGGTGGCATTCCCGGGCAGGCCCTGCCGGGCGTTGCCCGGCGCTACAGCGCTGCCAGCGATCTGTTCCCTGTAGAGCGGGGCACCGCCCCGCTGGGGGCATTCCCGGGCAGGCCCAGCCGGGCCTTGCCCGGCGCTAAAGCCCTGCCAGCGATCTGTTCCCTGTAGAGCGGGGCACCGCCCTGCCGGGGGTGTTCCCGGGCAGGCCCTGCCGGGCGTTGCCCGGCGCTACAGCCCTGCCAGCGACCTGTTCCCTGTAGAGCGGGGCACCGCCCCGCTGGGGGCATTCCCGGGCAGGCCCTGCCGGGCATTGCCCGGCGCTACAGCCCTGCCAGCGATCTGTTCCTTGTAGAGCGGGGCAACGCCCCGCCGGGGCATTCCCGTCGTGGCCCGCCCGGCACCTACAGCAGGCGCAGCAGGGCCGCCGCCGCGGCGCCGGCCAGCACCACCACCAGGAACGGCAGGCGCAACAGCAGGGCCAGTGCGGCCACCGCCAGCGCGCCGAGGCGCGCGTCCAGCACCACGCCCTGCCCGGCGGAGACCGCGTTCATCGTGGTCAGCGACGCCAGCAGGCCGATGGTCAGGGTGCCGGCCACGCGGGTCATGCGCGGCGATTCCATCCAGCGCACCGGCACCAGGTAGCCGCAGAATTTGATCGCCCAGGCCACGACGCTGCCCAGCAGCACCCAGTTCCACAACGTCATCGCGCGTCCCCCGCATCGCTGGCGGGCGTCACGTCCGGCTCCAGCCCCTCATCGGCCGGGCCGCGCCCGAACCAGCCCCATACCGCCGCGACCGCAGCCGCCAGCAGGATCGGAACGCCCGGCGGCGCCCACGGCAACGCCAGCATCGTCACCAGCGCGCAGGCCACGGCGATGGCCACCGGCTCGCGCGAGCGCAGGCGCGGCCACAGCAGGCCGAGGAAGGCCGCCACCGCGGCGCCATCCAGCCCCCAGCGGCGCGGGTCGCCCAGCGCGTCGCCGAGCAGCGCGCCGAGCAGGGTGAACAGGTTCCACAGCAGGTACACGCCCACGCCGGCCACCCAGAACCCGCGGCGCTGCTCGGCAGGCTCGCTCTGGCCGGCGGCGGTCGCCACCGATTCGTCGATGGTGACCTGCGCCGACAGCGGGCGCAGCCAGCCGCGCGGCCGCAGCATGCGGTTGATCTGCGCGCCGTACACCGCGTTGCGGATGCCCAGCAGGGTGGCCGCGCCAAACGCCGCCGCGCCGGTGCCGCCGGCGCCGACCACACCGATGAAGGCGAACTGCGAGCCGCCGGTGAACATCAGCAGGCTCAGCGCCACGGTCTGGCCGACACTGAACCCGGATGCCACCGCCAGCGCGCCGAAGGAAACGCCGTACAGGCCGGTGGCCAGCGCGATGGACAGGCCGATGCGTACCGCCGGGGTGAAACTCGCGGCCATCGCCATCAGCCGCGCCCGCGCGCCTGTTCGGCGGCGGCGACGAACACCACGTCGGTGGAGGAATTGAGCGCGGTCTCGGCCGAGTCCTGCACCACGCCGACGATGAAGCCCACCGCCACCACCTGCATCGCCACGTCGTTGGAGATGCCGAACAGGCCGCAGGCCAGCGGGATCAGCAGCAGCGAGCCGCCGGGCACGCCGGAGGCGCCGCAGGCGCCGATCGCCGCCACCACGCTCAGCAGCAGCGCCGTGGGCAGGTCCACCGCGATGCCCAGCGTGTTGACCGCGGCCAGGGTCAGCACCGAGATGGTGATCGCCGCGCCGGCCATGTTGATGGTCGCGCCCAGCGGGATCGCCACCGAATAGGTTTCCTCGTGCAGGCCCAGCTTGCGGCACAGCTCCATGTTGACCGGGATGTTGGCCGCCGAGGAGCGGGTGAAGAACGCGGTGATGCCGCTCTCGCGCAGGCAACGCAGCACCAGCGGATACGGGTTGCGGCGGGTCACCACCGCCACGATCAGCGGGTTGCCGACGAAGGCCATGAACAGCATCGCGCCGACCAGCACGCACAGCACGTGCAGGTAGTTCTTCAGTGCCCCCAGCCCGGACTCGGCCAGCAGCGAGGCGACGATGCCGAACACGCCCAGCGGCGCCAGCCGGATCACCATGCGCACGATCCAGGTGATCGCCGCGGACAGGTCGCCGACCAGCGCGCGGGTGCCGTCACCGGCGTGGCGCAGCGCCAGCCCCAGGCCGATCGCCCAGGCCAGCAGGCCGATGTAGTTGGCATGGGTCAAGGCGTTCACCGGGTTGTCGACGACCTGCATCAGCAGCGTCCGCAGCACTTCGCCGATACCGCCCGGCGCGCTCATGCCGGCCCCGGTCGGGGTCTTGAGAATCAGGGTGCTGGGGAACAGGTAGCTGGCCAGCACGCCGACCAGCGCGGCGGCGAGCGTGCCGATCACATACAGCAGCAGGATCGCGCGGATATGGGTCTTCTGCCCCTGTCGGTGGTTGGCGATGGAGGCCGTCACCAGGACCAGGACCAGCACCGGGGCCACCGCCTTCAGCGCGGAAACGAAGATCGTGCCGAGCAGCCCCACCGCCTGCGCGCCCTGCGGCCAGGCCAGCGCCAATACGATGCCGGCAAGCAGGCCGATGATGATCTGGGCCACCAGGCTGGGGGCGCGGAAGAAGGTGGAACGGTCGCTCATCGGCAGGCTCGGGCAAGGCAAACCGCGATTCTCGCCCAGACGGCGCGGCACCCGCACCCCCGGAACGTCATGCCGACGCCGCCGGCAGCACCCGATCGCCGCTAGGATGCGCGCATGGAACCGCCCCGCTCCCGCGCCAGGCGCCTGCTGCGCCTGTGCGGCCGCCTCCTCGCCGTGCTCCTGCTGCTGGTCGCCAGCGGTCTGCTGCTGGGCGACCGGCTCACTCCGCGCGCCGTCGGCACGCCTTCCACCGCGCTGCCGCCGCGCGCCGGGCAGACCCCGCTGGACCGCGCGCTCGAACCCCAGCTCGCCGCGCATCCCGGCCGGAGCGGCGCGGCCTACCTGGTCGACGGCCTGGAAGCCTTCGCCGCGCGCTCGGTCGTCACCCGCCAGGCCGGCCGCAGCCTGGACCTGCAGTACTACATGTGGCACGACGACATGGTCGGCCACCTGCTCGTACGCGACGTGTATGCGGCGGCCGAGCGCGGCGTGCGCGTACGCCTGCTGCTGGACGACATGAACGCCTCCGGGCTGGACGCGCAGTTGCTGGCGCTGGACGCGCACCGCAACATCGAGGTGCGCCTGTACAACCCGTTCCGCAACCGCGAGGGCCTGTGGCGGCTGGTGGAGATGGTGCAGCGGGTTTTCAGCCTCAACCACCGCATGCACAACAAGGCCTGGATCGCCGACGGCCGCGTGGCGATCGTCGGCGGCCGCAACATCGGCGCGGAGTATTTCGATGCACGCCCGGACGTCAATTTCCGCGACCTGGACCTGCTGCTGGCCGGCCCGGCCGCCGGCCAGGCCAGCGCCATCTTCGACGCGTTCTGGAACAGCCGCGCCGCCGTGCCCATCGCCACCCTCGCCCCGGCCTCGCCGCACCAGCTCGGCCAGCTGATTTCCCGCGCCAGCCTGGATGCACGCCAGGCCGAGGCACGTCCCTACCTGCAACGGCTGCGCGAACGGCTCGGCGATGGCTATGTCGGCGGGCGCCTGCCGCTGCACTGGAGCGAGCGCATCCAGGTGTATTCCGATCCGCCGCTCAAGCACCGCGGCAACGACCGGAGCGACTGGCTGGTGACGCGGCTGGCGGACGCACTGGGCCAGGCACGGCACAAGACTTTGCTGATCTCGCCGTATTTCGTTCCCGGCCGCACCGGCACCGCGCAACTGCTGCGCCAGGTGGCCGACGGCGTGCAGGTCGGCATCGTCACCAACTCGCTGGCGGCCAACGACGTGGCCGCGGTGCATGGCGGCTACATGCGCTACCGGCTGCCGCTGCTGCGCGGCGGCGCCCGGCTGTACGAACTCAAATCGGGCGGCAGCGGTGACGGCAGGAGCTCGGCCTTCGGCAGCAGCGGCGCCAGCCTGCACACTAAGGCCATCGTGGTGGACGACCGGCGCGGCTTCGTCGGCTCGTTCAACCTCGACCCGCGCTCGGCCTACCTCAACACCGAGATGGGCGTGCTGTTCGACGATCCGGTGCTGGCCGCGCAGTTGCGCGAGGAATACCTGCGCCTGTCCGGTCCCGAACTGAGCTATTACCTCTACCTGGACCGCGATGGCCAGCTGCGCTGGCTGGACCGCGCGAGGACGCCGCCGGCGAGTGATGTCGCCGAACCGGACACCACCTGGCTGCAGCGCGCCACCGCGCGCGTCATCAGCTGGCTGCCGCTCGAATCGCAGCTGTAGGGCGCTGCCCGCCGCCGGCAGGCGGCCGGCTCAACCGTCGCGCGGCTCGTCCGGGCTGACCCGCTTCCACAACCAGGCGCCGACGTGGCCGGGGACGCAGGCGGACAGCAGTTCCAGCGCCTGCGCTTCCTCCAGCAGGTTCTCCCGGCACAGCATCGACAGCGCTGCGGCCAGTTCGCCGACCTCCAGCGAGCGCGCCAGCGACGACGAGCGCGCATCCTGCCCGCCCGCCTCCAGCGCGGTGGCGATGTCCGCGGAGAGATGCCATTCGCGCGCGATCCGCGCGGCCAGCGCCGGCGTGCAGCGCTCCAGCAGCGACAACAGCAGTTCCGGCGACGGCGCCAGCGTCTGCCGGCGCGAATAGGCGTCGGCGGTGGCGCGCACCACCATGACCATGCCCAGCCCGCGCAGCAGGCCGGCCAGCTGCGCGGAGAAGCCATCCTCGCGCTCCACGCCGCGCGCATGGTCGGCCGCGGCCAGCGACATGCGCAGGGTGTAGTCCCACATCCGCTGCGAGAACCTCCCGCCGTCGCGGTCGGGGGGATTCATCACCGGCTGCACCAGCGCGGCGGAGATGATCTGGCGGATGCCCTCGTTGCCGACAAGGGTCACCGCGCGTTCGATGCTGCGCACTTCCTGCTGCTGGAAGCGGTACAGCGAACTGTTGGCGATGCGCAGCAGGTTCACCGTCAGCAGCGGGTCGCTGCCGATGATGCGGCCGATGGAACGCGCCGAGGCGGCGCTGTCGTTGACGCTCTGGATCAGCTGCGGCAGCAGGTGCGGGCGCCGCGGGATGTAGCGCTGCGACAGGTCGGCGCGTTCCAGGGTCGCCATCACGGCGTCGGCCACCTGGCGGTGTTCGGGGGTATCTGGCGCCTCCGCCCCGGCACCTTCAATGCCCAGCGCGGCGCGCAGGAAGCGCCGGCGCATCTCCGGCAGCAGGTCCGGTTCCATCCTCGGCGCCGCGGCAGGATCGGTGGGCCGGGCGTCGGGAACGAAGCTCCAGCCCTCGTCCGGACGCCGCCGCCGGAACCACCAGGCCGCGCCCGCGCCGGCCAGAAGCGCTGCCACGAGCGCGGAGAGGATCACCGGTTCCAACGCAGGCGCCTCCCGTGCGCAGGATGTGCAGGCCGCATGCCGCGCCCCGTCACCTGTCGGCTTTTTCCAGGCGGATGCCGAGCGGACCGCCCAGCGAGCCGTCCTGGTTGATGGTGAAATCCAGCGACGCGCCCTTCTGCGGCAACGCCACCTTCAAGGTATCGCCCTCGCGCACGTAGGTGGTCTCCTGCGAGATGCCCATCGCCTCGATGGTGACCTTGCCGCCGGTGGTGAAGCTGTACCGGGTGACGCCCATCGCATCGGCATAGACGCCCTTGATGCCCTGGCTGCAGGCCGACAACAGGCACAGCGCGGCGACGATGGGCAGGTACTTCTTCATTCTTCCCCCGGAAATGATGGATCGGCGCCACAAGGCCGCCGCAAGCGGATTGATTCTGCCACAGGCCGGTGACGACCAAGCGCCGCCGGTCTTCAGCCGTTTTTTCCCGGTTGCGCGACGCCCGTGGCATCGGCCCCGGGCGCACGCACGAAGCGCGCCGACAGCAACAGCGCATAGACCAGGCCGGCCCCCAGCGCCAGCCCGGCGCCGCCGGCGAACGCCGCCGCCAGGCCGAAGCGGGCCGCGATCAGGCCGGCCAGCACCATGCCCGCGCCGATGCCCACGTCCAGCGCGCAGAAATAGGTGGCCACCGCGGTGCCGCGCCGCGCGTGGCCGCCGAGGTTGACCATCATCGTCTGGTAGGCCGGGTACACCACGCCGAAACCGAAACCGGCGAGCAGGCCCGACAGGTAATAGGTTCCCGGCGCGCTTGCCCATGCCATCAGGCCGAGGCCGGCGACGATCGCCAGGCTGCCGCCGTTGGTCGCCAGCACCACCCGGCCGCCGTCGATCAGGCGCCCGGAGAATGCGCGCGAAACCATCATCCCCACCGCCATCAGGGTGAAGAAGATGCCGGTATTGCCGGCCCCCAACTGTTTGCCATGGAGTGCGGCGAAGGCCAGCAGCATGCCGTAGCCCAGGCCGATCACCGCCAGGTTCAGCGCCAGCGGAATGCCGCGCACCAGCAGGAAGCGGTCCAGCGACAGCACCGTGGCCGCGCCGTCGCGCAGCTTGCGCGGCGCATGCACCAGCGAGGCCACCAGCAGGCCGGCGACGCCGGCGGCCACCGCCGCCTCGAAGATCGCCTGGAAGGGATAGCGGTCCATCAGCCACAGGCCGGCCATCGGCCCCAGCGCCATCGCTAGGCTGCTCATCAGGCCGAAGAAGCCGATGCCCTCGCCACGGCGCGCGGATGGAACGATATCGATGGCCTGGGTATTGGCGGCGGTGCTCATCACCGCGAAGGTCACGCCGATGCCCAGCCGTACCAGCACGAAGGCCAGTACGGTGTGCGCCAGCAGGTAGCCGGAGGTGAACAGCACGTAGGCCGCCAGCGCGGCCAGGTAGGCGTGCTTGGCGTTGAAGCGGTCGACGATGAAACCGGAGAACGGCCGCACCAGCAGCGCGGCGATCACGTAGCTGGACAGGACCAGGCCCACCGTGGCCTCGCCGATCCGCAACTGCTCCACCAGGTGGAACGGCAGCGTCGGCATCAGTACGTAGAACGACATGCCCATCAGGAAGTTGGCGATGCAGGCCAACAGGAAACCCGGCGTCCACAGGGCCGGACGCGGCGCACTCATGCGCGGACCGCCGCGCCGCCGGCGCACGGCGACGTGCCGGCGGGCCCGCGCATGGCCGCCACCGCGGCCATCAACCGACGCCGCGCAGCGCCAGGGTCAGCGCCAGCACGCTCAGGATCACCGCGATGGTGCCGTCGAGCACGCGCCAGGTGCCCGGCTTGTCGAACAGCGGCGCCAGCAGGCGCGCGCCCAGGCCCTGCGCGGTCAGCCACATCGCGCTGGCGGTGACCACGCCGGCGGCGAAGGCCATGCGCGCGTGGCCGAAGTTGTCGGCGATCGAACCGATCACCACCATGTCCAGCCAGAAGTGCGGGTTGATCACCGAGAACCCGGCCGCGGCCAGCATCGCCGCGCGGCGCGAGGATTCGGCGCTGTCGTCCATCTGCATGCCGCCACCGCCGGCCATGGCCCGCCGCGCCGACTGCAGCGCGTACCAGACCAGGAAGGCGACGCCGCCCCACAGCAGCACCGTGGTCAGCCACGGCAACTGGTTGGTCAGGGTGCGCAGGCCGGCGACGCTGGCGAAAATGAACGCCGCGTCGATGGCGAAGCAGGTGGCGATCACCGGGATCACGTGCTGGCGCAGGATGCCCTGGCGCAGGATGAAGGCGCTCTGCGCGCCGACCACGGCGAAAAGACCGATGCCGGTACCGGCACCGCTGAGCCAGGCGCTGCTGGTGGCCTGGGCGGCTACTACGGAAAACATGGGGGGACTGCCTGTCTGCTGATGGGGGAGGACGGCACCGGAGTGCGTCGATGCGGGCAATTGTCGCAGTGCAGCATCAAAAAGTAGAGCTAAACTTCTTAAACCATCATTAGCAGAACTTAATCATGCGCATCGACCACGCCCAGCTGCGTGCCCTGGCCGCCGTGATCCGCGAAGGCAGCTTCGAGCGCGCGGCGCTTGCGCTGAACGTCACCGCCTCGGCGGTGTCGCAGCGGATCAAGGCGCTGGAGGAGCGCGTCGGCAAGCTGCTGGTCAGGCGCACCACGCCCACCGAGGCCACCGCCGAGGGCCAGGTACTGGTGCGCCTGGCCGAGCAGACCGCGCTGCTGGAACGCGATGCGTTCGAACGCATCGGCCTGTCCGACGCCGACCTGCCGCGGGCCAGCATTCCGGTGGCGGTGAACCACGACAGCATGGAGACCTGGTTCCCCGAGGCCGCGCTGGCCTTCGCCAAGGCCGGCAGCACCACCCTGGACCTGCATACCGAGGACCAGGACCACACCGTCGCGCTGCTGCGCCAGGGCGCAGTGCTGGGCGCGGTCACCACCCTGTCCGAGCCGGTGCAGGGCTGCCAGATCCATGCGCTGGGCAGCATGCGCTACGCCGCCACCTGCACCCCGGAATTCCACGCGCGCCATTTCGCCAAGGGCGTCACCGCGCAGGCGCTGGCGCAGGCCCCGGTGCTGGTGTTCAACCGCAAGGACGACCTGCAGGCGCGCTACGCCCAGCGCCTGACCGGCTCGCAGCAGTCGCTGCACGCGCCGACCTGGTGGATTCCCTCCACCCGCGCCTTCGTCCACGCCAACCTCGGCGGCCTGGGCTGGACCATGAATCCCCTGCCGCTGGTGCGCCGCCACCTGGACAGCGGGCGCCTGGTCTACGTCAAGGCGCGCGCCTGGGAGGACATCCCGCTGTACTGGCAGCACTGGAAGGGCGAGGTCGCCTCGATGGCGCAGCTCACCCGCGCCATCCTGCAGGCCTCCTCGACCCTGATCCGCAAGCGCCGCTGAGCGGCGCGCGGGAGACCGCGCGGCATCGCATCAATGGGATGGGTCCGGCGGGCATGGCCGTCGTCGCCCGGCGGGGCCTGCCCCAGGGCAGCGTGGCGCCGAACTGCCGGCGTGTCGCGGGGCGGCTCAAGCGCCGCTTCAGGGCGACGCTGCCGCCTTGCCTTGCGCCTGCCCGCGCGGGAAGGCCCCACGCAGGCGCTCCGGGTATCCGTGCCCCGCTGCAGCTGCCTGCGGCTCATGCCCGGCCGGTGCCGGTGAAGCCATTGCGGCGGTCGCGGCAGGCATCGGGCATCCGCTGTTCCCAGGCGAACACGCCCTTGTCCACTCCGCTGGCGGAAAAGCCGATGGCGCGCCGTCCGCAGGCCGGCACCTGCGCCGCATGTGCGCCGGAGCGGGCCAGCATCGCCATCGATGGCCCTGCCAGGATGCCGTTCATGCGCACCGCGCCGCGCGGGGGTAGAAGCCGTGCGCGCAGGACGAGGCGGTTCAGCGCTGCGCCAGCGCGTACTCCAGGCCACCGCGCACCGCCGCCACCTGGGCGTCGTCGCATTGCGCGGGCGTGGCGCGCGGGCTGTCCGGGTAGACCTCGGTGGTGGTGGTGTAACGCGCGCCGGTGATGCCCGCACACAGGCCCAGCGCCTTGAGCGGGTATTCGATGACGCCATGCGCCACCACCGGCGAGCCGATGATCCGTCCCTGCGCGTCCGGCGGCGCGATGTGGGTGACCTTGGCTACCGCGGCGATCACCGCCTGCTGGAATTCCGGCTGCGGATTGAGCGAATCGGCGCAGAGATAGAAGCCATCCGGAACGCTGTCCGCCTCGAACGGCTTGCCGTCGCGCGCGGCCAGCGCCGGGCGGAACTCGCCCTCGTCGCTGTCGGTGGTTTCGTGCAGGTCGATATGCATCAGGAAACGCCCGGCCAGCGGCTGCACCAGCGCCATCAGCGCCGCCGATTCCGGGGCCGGGCTGTCGGCGGTGAAGTTGCGGTTCGGATCCAGCGCCAGCGCGTTCCAGCGCTGGATGCGCTCGTAACCCCACGGACTCACGCAGGGCGCGACCAGCAGATTGCAGCGGCCGGCATAGTCGGCCGCATGCCGGTCGACGAACTGCAGCGCGCCCTGCACGCCACTGGTCTCGTAACCATGCACGCCGCCGGTCACCAGCGCCACCGGCAGGGCATCGTCCCAATCGCGGCTGCGGATCGCCAGCAGCGGATAGGCGCCGGAGGCGTAATCCAGTTCCCCGTACGTTACGACGTCGAAGCGGCCGCGCAGGGCATCGATCTTGATCAGCACTTCGGCCGCATAGCTGCGCCGTACCGTCTGCCGCGCCAGCCATTGCGCCTTTTCCGGCGCGCCCCAGGCGTGGCCGGGCGTTCCGATGGGATAGAAGGCGGTAGACATGGCGGTTCCTCTGTTGGACAAGGAACGAGTGTAGAGGAACGGGAAACGTGCAAGAACCAGAGCAGGCCGAACGCCGTGGCTTTGCAGCGCCGGGCAGCGCCCGGCGGGCCTGGCTGGTGATGCCCCAGCGGGGCGGTGCCCCGCTCTACAAGATGACCCTGCTCTGTAGCGCCGGGCAGCGCCCGGCGGGGCCTGGCCGGTGATGCCTCAGCGGGGCGGCGCCCCGCCCTACGGCGAGCGGTCGTCCAGCCGCGCGGCGATGTCCTCGTCCTTCTGCTGCCACAAGCCGTTCATCCATTGCTGGAAGCGCGCGCGGAAGGCACGGTCGCCCTGGTAATCGCCACCGACCAGCTCGGCCGGGATCGGCCGCTGCCGCACCAGCACCTTCACTTCCGGGACGCGGTCGGCCATCAGGTCCAGCATCGACGGGATGCCCCCCGGATAGACGATGGTCACGTCCAGCAGCGCGTTCAGGCCCTGCCCCATCGCATCCAGCACGAAGGCCACGCCACCGGACTTGGGCTTGAGCAGGTGGCGGAACGGCGAGGCCTGGCCATCATGCTTGGCCTGGGTGAAGCGGGTGCCCTCGACGAAATTCATCACCGCCACCGGGATGTCGCGGAATTTCCCGCAGGCGCGGCGCGTCGCCTCCATGTCGCGCCGGCCCAGCTCGGGGTTGCGGGCGATCTGCTTGCGGCTGTAGCGGCCCATGAACGGGAAATCCAGCGCCCACCACGCCAGCCCCAGCACCGGCACCCAGAACAGCGAGCGCTTGAGGAAGAAGCGCAGCAGCGGGATGCGCCGGTTGAACACCTTCTGCAGCACCAGGATGTCCACCCAGCTCTGGTGGTTGGCCAGCACCAGGTAATGCCCGTCGCGCTCCAGCGCGGCCGGGACTTCGAGCTGGAAGCGGGTGCGGGTGAAGGCCTCCATCATCGCGCTGTTCACGCCGATCCAGCTCTCGGCCAGCCCGGTCAGCAGCGGGTTGCAGGCGCGGCGTACGGCCGCCAGCGGCAGCACCGCCTTGAGCAGCGCCACCGCGAACAGCGGCAGGCAGTGCAGCAGGGTATTGAGCGCGATCAACAGCAGGATCGGGACGATGCGGAACCATTTCATGAGGGAATATCTCGCCAAGCGCGGGCCTGTGCCGCCATCGAAAAGCGGCACAGGGTAACAAACGCCACCGGCGACAGCGGCCGATGCACCTCTTCTTCGACCGGACCCCCATGACCGCGCAATAATTCCCCCGCCCCCGCTCTTGCCGTCCCCCCATGCCATCGACGCTGCCGCCCCTGGGCGAGATCCTCGACCTGTTGCCCGATGTCGTGTGCGTGGTCGATGCGGAAGGCCGCTACCTCGCGGTCAACGCCGCCTTCGAACAGCTCATCGGCTACCGTCCGGACGAAGTCCTGGGCCGGCGCATGATCGAGCTGGTCCATCCCGAGGACCATGCCATCACCGCGCTGGCGGTGCAGCGGGTCATGGAAGGCCGGCCGCTGCCGAACTTCCGCAACCGCTACGTCCACCGCGACGGCCGGATCGTGGACATGCAGTGGTCGGCCAAATGGCTGCCCGGGTATGGCGTGCGCATCGCCGTCGGCCACCAGGTCAACGAACTGCGCGATCTCGAACGCCGGCTGGAATTCATGGCCGGGCACGATCCGCTCACCAGCCTGCCCAACCGCTACCGGCTGCGCGAGGAACTGGAACGGGCCCTCGGCGACGGTACCCGGCCGCTGGCGGTGCTGTACCTGGACCTGGACGGTTTCAAGGCCATCAACGACCACCACGGGCATGCGCAGGGCGACCGCCTGCTGTGCGAGACCGCCGACCGGCTGCGCCGGGCACTGCGCCACGGCGACTTCATCGCCCGCGTCGGCGGCGACGAATTCGTGGTACTGCTGCCGGAGTGCGCCAGCCATGCCGACGCGCGCGCGGTGGCCGACGTGCTGCAGGCCGGGCTGGACGCAGGCCAGGCGCCGTCGCCGTTTTCGCGTATCGGCGTCAGCATCGGCGTGGCCTGCTGCCCGGCCGACGGCAGCGACGCCGAAACCCTGCTGCGCCATGCCGATGCCGACATGTACGCGGTCAAGCACCGCCGCCACCGGGCGCCCGCATTCTGAGCGCCGGGGCCGGCGCGGGCCTCTGTTACCCTATCGCGATGAACCAACCCGCTGACCGTTCGGCCACCGCTCCTGTTTTCACGCCGATGGCGCAACGCTTCCGCGGCTTCCTGCCGGTGGTGGTGGACGTGGAGACCGGCGGCTTCGACTGGAACCGGCACGCGCTGCTGGAAATCGCCGCCATCCCCCTGGACATGGACGAGAACGGCCTGCTGCTGCCCGGCCAGACCAGCTGCGCGCACGTGGTGCCGGCCGAAGGCACCGACATCGATCCCAAGTCGCTGGAAATCACCGGCATCGTGCTGGACCACCCGTTCCGGCTGGCCAAGCCCGAGCGTGAGGCGCTGGAGCACGTGTTCGCGCCGGTGCGCGCCGCGTTGAAGAAGTACAATTGCCAGCGCGCGATCCTGGTCGGCCACAACGCCCATTTCGACCTGAACTTCCTCAACGCCGCGGTCGCGCGCAGCGGCCACAAGCGCAACCCGTTCCATCCCTTCAGCGTGTTCGACACGGTGACCCTGGCCGGCGTGGCCTACGGCCAGACCGTGCTGGCGCGGGCGGTACAGGCCGCCGGGTTCGAATGGGACGCCAACCAGGCGCACAGCGCGGTCTACGACACCGAACAGACCGCGCGGCTGTTCTGCCAGATCGTCAACGGCTGGCCACGCCTGTAGGCCGGGGTTACCGCCCCGAGGCCGCCCCCGTGCGCTGATACGAACGTCGGGAGCATGGCCGCGGCCTGCGCGGTCCCGGCGCCCTCGAGGTTCGCCGGCTGCCGGCCAGCAGCCGGCATTCCCCCTTCCTAGCCCAGGCAGATGCGGTCGCGGCCGTCGCTCTTGGCCTGGTAGAGCGCCCGGTCGGCGCGCTGGAACAGCAGCAGCGGGGTGCGGTCGCCGGCGCCGAGCTGCACCAGCCCGGCGCTGAACGTCACCCGCAACCCTTCGATACCGGCCCAGTTGCGCTGCGCATGGAACAGGCCCTGCAGGCGCGTGCACACCAGCTGCGCCTCGTCCAGCGCGGTGTCGTTGAGCAGCAGCGCGAACTCCTCGCCGCCCAGCCGCGCCGGCAGGTCCGAGTCGCGGCAGCTGGCGGCCAGCAGCCGGCCCACCTCGCACAGCACCTGGTCGCCGACGCTGTGCGACCAGGTGTCGTTGACGGTCTTGAAGTGGTCGATGTCCAGCACCAGCAGGCTCAACGGATGGCTGCTGCGCTGGGAGCGGGCGAAATCGCGCGCCAGGCCCTCGTCGAAGGCGCGGCGGTTGGGCAGGCCGGTCAACGGGTCTTCGTGCGCCTGGCGCTCGAACGCCTCGGCCTGCTGGCGCAGGCGTTCGGCCAGTTCGGTCTTCTCCTGGTTGGCGGCCAGCAGGCGTTCGGCCTGCAGCTGCAGGTCGGCGGTGCGCTCGGCCACCTGGCTCGCCAGGCGGATGTTGCTGGTCTTGTAGCGGTGGATCAGGTAGCGGTACAGCGCCACCAGCGCCAGCAGCAGCAGGATGCCGGCCGCCGCCTGCACGCTGCGCCGCTGCCACAGCAGCGGCTCGACGGTGAACTTCCAG
>NZ_JASCOS010000067.1:0-19855 GCF_029959705.1 Stenotrophomonas sp. PS02297
CGCCGGGCCCGCAGCTAATTTTTTTAAACACCGCCCCGTCGGGGCCCGCCCCCCCCCCCCCCCCGGGGCTCTATCGGGAATGCAGGGAACGCTTCAGCGGGGCGTTGCCCCGCTCTACAGAGCGGCGGGGGCTGGCGTGGCTCTTGTAGCGCCGGGCAACGCCCGGCGGGGCTTTGTCGGGAATGCCGGGAACGCTTCAGCGGGGCGTTGCCCCGCTCTACGAGAGGCCACTGTTGCGGGTGAGGCTGGACCGATTGCGCGGCAATGCCGCGCGATCCGGGCGAACGCCCCGCGCGCTGCGCGGGGCCGGTCGTGCGTCGTTCAACAGGCGATCAGGCCACTTTTTTCGCTGCCAACTGGCGGAGCACGTACTGCAGCAGGCCGCCGTTGCGGAAGTACTCCACTTCCTTGGGCGTGAGCAGCAGCACCTTGGCCTGGAAGGTGGCGTGGCTGCCATCGGTGCGGGTCGCTGTGACGCTGGCGATCTTCGCCTGGCCATCGGCAAGGCCGGTGACGTCGAAGGTCTCCGAGCCATCCAGGCCCAGCGTCTGCGCGTTCTCGCCCGGCAGGAACTGCAGCGGCAGTACGCCCATGCCGACCAGGTTGGAGCGGTGGATGCGCTCGAAGCTCTCGGCGATGACCGCCTTGACCCCGAGCAGGTTGGTGCCCTTGGCCGCCCAGTCGCGCGAGGAGCCGGTGCCGTATTCCTTGCCGGCGATCACCACCAGCGGAGTGCCCGTCGCCTTGTATTTCATCGCCGCGTCGTAGATCGACATCTTCTCGGGCGGTTGCGCGCCGAAGTACAGGGTGTTGCCGCCTTCCTCGCCGCCGAACATCAGGTTCTTGATGCGGATGTTGGCGAAGGTGCCGCGCACCATCACATCGTCGTTGCCGCGGCGGCTGCCGTAGCTGTTGAAGTCGACCGGCTGCACGCCGCGCGACTGCAGGAAACGGCCGGCAGGCGAGTCCTTCTTGATGTTGCCGGCCGGCGAGATGTGGTCGGTGGTGATCGAATCGCCGAACAGGCCGAGCACGCGCGCGCCATGGATGTCGGCGATGCTGCCCACGGCCATGGTCATGCCGTCGAAGTAGGGCGGGTTCTTGATGTAGGTCGAGTCGCCGTTCCACTGGTAGGCCTGGCCTTCCGGCGACTGGATCTGCGCCCAGCGGCTGTCGCCCTTGAACACGTCGGCATAGTTCTGCTTGAACATCTCCGGGCCGACGGTGGCGGCGATCACGTCGCCGATCTCCTTGTTGCTCGGCCAGATGTCGCGCAGGTAGACGTCGTTGCCGTCAGCGTCCTTGCCCAGCGGCTCGCGGGTCAGGTCGATGTTGACCGTGCCGGCGATGGCGTAGGCCACCACCAGCGGCGGCGAGGCCAGGTAGTTGGCCTTGACCTCCGGATGCACGCGGCCCTCGAAGTTGCGGTTGCCCGACAGCACCGAGGCCACGACCAGGTCGCCGGCGGCGATGCCGGCGCTGACTTCGGTGGGCAGCGGGCCGGAGTTGCCGATGCAGGTGGTGCAGCCGTAGCCGACCACGTAGAAGCCCAGTTTCTCCAGTTCCTTCAGTACGCCGGCTTTTTCCAGGTAATCGGTGACCACGCGCGAGCCCGGCCCGAGCGAGGTCTTGACCCACGGCTGGCGGGTCAGGCCGCGCGCGGCGGCGTTGCGGGCCAGCAGGCCGGCGCCGATCATCACCGCCGGGTTGGAGGTATTGGTGCAGGAAGTGATGGCGGCGATCACCACCGCGCCATCTTTCAGGCGCACCCTGCTGCCTTCGACCTCGATGTCGGCGTGGCCCTTGGTCAGCTGCTCGTTGCCGACCGCGGCGCCGCCACCCTCGCTGATGAAATCGGCGATCTCGTTGTTGCGGCGGTCGCGGTTGGCGGTCAGGCCGCCCAGCGCGTCGGCGAAGTTCTGGCGCACGTCCTGCAGCAGCACGCGGTCCTGCGGGCGCTTTGGGCCGGCCAGCGACGGCTTCACTTCGCCCATGTCCAGTTCCAGCGTGGCGCTGTATTGCGCGTGCGGGCTGTCCGGCTCGTGCCACAGCCCCTGCGCCCTGGCGTAGGCTTCGACCAGCGTGATCTGCGCCTCGCTGCGCCCGGACAGGCGCAGGTAGTTCAGCGATTCGGCGTCGATCGGGAAGATGCCGCAGGTGGCGCCGTACTCCGGCGCCATGTTGGCGATGGTGGCGCGGTCGGCCAGCGGCAGGTGCTGCAGGCCGTTGCCGTAGAACTCCACGAACTTGCCGACCACGCCGAGCTTGCGCAGCATCTGGGTGACGGTCAGCACCAGGTCGGTGGCGGTGGCGCCTTCGGGCAGGCGGCCGCTGAGCTTGAAGCCGACCACCTGCGGGATCAGCATCGACGAGGGCTGGCCGAGCATGGCCGCCTCGGCCTCGATGCCGCCCACGCCCCAGCCGAGCACGCCGATGCCGTTGATCATGGTGGTGTGCGAGTCGGTGCCGAACACGGTGTCCGGGAAGGCCCAGCGGGTGCCGTCCACGTCGCGCTCCATCACCACGCGGGCCAGGTTCTCCAGATTCACCTGGTGCACGATGCCGGTGTTCGGCGGCACCACCTTGAAGTTCTCGAACGCCTTCTGGCCCCAGCGCAGGAAGCTGTAGCGCTCGCGGTTGCGCTCGAATTCGATGCGGCCATTGACGTCCAGCGCGTCGGGGCGGCCGAACACGTCCACCTGCACCGAGTGGTCGATCACCAGTTCGGAAGGAATCAGCGGGTTGATCTGCTCGGCGCGGCCGCCCAGGCGGGTGACCGCATCGCGCATCGCGGCCAGGTCGACCACGCAGGGCACGCCGGTGAAGTCCTGCAGCACCACGCGCGCCGGCATGAAAGCGATCTCGGTATCCGGCTCGGCCTTCGGATCCCACTTGGCCACCGCCTCGATGTGCTCCGGGCCGACGGTCTGGCCCCCATCTTCGTGCCGGAGCAGGTTCTCCAGCAGGATCTTCATCGAATAGGGCAGGTGCGAGATGTCGAAGCGCTCGCCCAGCCGGGGCAGGCTGCAATAGGCGTAGGTCTGGTCGCCGACGGTGAGTTGGCTGCGGGTGGAGAACGAATCGCTCATGGCTGACTCCTGTTGCGGATGGCGTGCGGCGGCGCGGAGGCGCGCCCGCTGGCTGGGGCGAAGCCCCGTTCAGTAACCGGTCGCCCGAGTATGGACGATCTTCCCGTGGACGAGGCCGGGCATGCCCTTGAGCATACGCACCGGTTTGTTGCAGTCATGTCACGGTTCAGGCGCCGGCCCTTGTGCCGCAAGCCTTGCGCCGCCGTGACCAGCGTCGGCAGGGTTTGGGTATGCGGGTGCAAGTATGTATAATTCATGCATACTTTGGAGGGCGCCCAATGGAAGCCACCGTCGCTGAACGCGGACAGATCACCCTGCCCAAGGCCGTGCGCGATGCGCTGGGCCTGACCAAGGGCACGCTGCTGAAGGTTGAACTGGAAGGCAGCCGCATCATCCTGCGCAAGAGCGTGGACGACGCCATTTCCCGTGCCCGCGGCAAGTTCGCGCTGGACGGCTTCGAGTCGGCCGAACAGGCCGTGCGCACCGTGCGCGACGAGGCCGGCGAGGCATGATCGCGGTCGACTCCCCGGTCCTGATCGAACTGCTCAGCGATGGCCCCCGCGCCGACGCGGTGGAAGCCTGCCTGCGGCAGGCGCTGGTCGGCGGGCGGGTGGTCGTGTGTGGTACCACCCTGGCCGAGATCTGCGCCTCGCTGCGCGGCGGCGCCGAGGTGCAGGAGGCGCTGGAAGAAATGGGCGTCCATTTCAACCCGCTGGAAGCCAAATCCGCGTTGCGTGCCGGCGAGATGCACCGCCGCCACCGGCAGCGCAGCGGCGATACCCGCCGCATCGACGATTTCATGGTGGGCGCCCACGCACTGCTGCAGTGCGACGGGCTGATCACCTGGAACGACACGTTTTATCGCGACTACTTCAAGGGCCTGAAGCTGATCGTGCCGCAAGCCTGAGCCCATCCATTCTTTAACCGTTACACCCGGGAGTTGTCATGTTGGAAGCCTATCGCCACCACGTAGCCGAGCGCGCCGCGCTTGGCATCCCGCCGTTGCCGCTGACTGCACAGCAGACGGCCGACGTCATCGAGCTGCTGAAGAACCCACCGACGGGCGAGGCCGAGTTCCTGCTCGACCTGATCACCAACCGCGTGCCGGCCGGCGTCGATGACGCGGCCAAGGTCAAGGCTTCGTACCTGGCCGCCATTGCCTTCGGCAGCGAGAAGAACGCGCTGATCAGCCGCGAGCGCGCCACCGAACTGCTGGGCACCATGCTCGGCGGCTACAACGTCGCCCCGCTGATCCAGCTGCTGGACGACGCCGACGTGGGCGCCATCGCCGCCGACGCGCTGAAGAACACCCTGCTGGTGTTCGATGCGTTCCATGACGTGCAGGAAAAGGCCAAGGCCGGCAACGCGAATGCACAGGGCGTGCTGCAGAGCTGGGCCGATGCCGAATGGTTCACCAGCAAGCCGGAAGTGCCGCAGAGCCTGACCATCACCGTGTTCAAGGTGCCGGGCGAAACCAATACCGACGACCTGTCGCCGGCCCCGGACGCCACCACCCGCCCGGACATCCCGATACACGCCCTGGCGATGCTGAAGAACAAGCGCGACGACGCGCCGTTCACCCCGGAGGAAGACGGCAAGCGCGGTCCGATCCAGCAGATCCTCGACCTCAAGGACAAGGGCCACCTGGTCGCCTACGTCGGCGACGTGGTCGGCACCGGTTCCTCGCGCAAGTCGGCCACCAACAGCGTGCTGTGGTGGACCGGCGACGACATCCCGTACATCCCCAACAAGCGCGCCGGCGGCGTGTGCCTGGGCGGCAAGATCGCGCCGATCTTCTACAACACGATGGAAGACGCCGGTGCGCTGCCGATCGAGCTGGACGTGTCGAAGATGGAGCACGGCGACGTCGTCGAGCTGCGTCCGTACGAAGGCAAGGCGCTGAAGAACGGCGAAGTGATCGCCGAGTTCGAAGTGAAGTCCGACGTGCTGTTCGACGAAGTGCGCGCCGGTGGCCGCATCCCGCTGATCATCGGCCGTGGCCTGACCGCCAAGGCGCGTGAAGCGCTGGGCCTGCCGGTCACCGACCTGTTCCGCCTGCCGGTGCAGCCGGCCGATACCGGCAAGGGCTATTCGCTGGCACAGAAGATGGTGGGCCGCGCCTGTGGCCTGGCGGAAGGCAAGGGCATGCGCCCGGGCACCTATTGCGAGCCGAAGATGACCTCGGTGGGTTCGCAGGACACCACCGGTCCGATGACCCGTGACGAGCTGAAGGACCTGGCCTGCCTGGGCTTCTCGGCCGACCTGGTGATGCAGTCGTTCTGCCACACCGCGGCCTACCCGAAGCCAGTGGACGTCAAGACCCACCACACCCTGCCGGAGTTCATCTCCACCCGTGGCGGCGTCTCGCTGCGTCCGGGCGACGGCGTGATCCACAGCTGGCTCAACCGCATGCTGCTGCCGGACACCGTCGGTACCGGTGGTGACTCGCACACCCGTTTCCCGGTGGGCATCTCGTTCCCGGCCGGCTCGGGCCTGGTCGCCTTCGCTGCTGCCACCGGCGTCATGCCGCTGGACATGCCGGAGTCGGTGCTGGTGCGCTTCAAGGGCAAGATGCAGCCCGGCGTGACCCTGCGTGACCTGGTCAATGCCATCCCGCTTTACGCCATCAAGTCCGGTCTGCTGACCGTGGCCAAGGCAGGCAAGAAGAACATCTTCTCCGGCCGCATCCTGGAAATCGAAGGCCTGCCGGACCTGAAGGTGGAGCAGGCGTTCGAACTGTCCGACGCCTCGGCCGAACGTTCGGCTGCCGGTTGCTCGGTGCGCCTGAACAAGGAGCCGATCATCGAGTACCTCAACAGCAACATCACGCTGCTGAAGTGGATGATTGCCGAGGGTTACCAGGACGCCCGTTCGCTGGCCCGCCGCGTCGAGAAGATGGAAGCCTGGCTGGCCGACCCGCAGCTGCTGGAGCCGGATGCCGACGCCGAATACGCCGCCGTCATCGAGATCGACCTGGCCGACATCCACGAGCCGATCGTGGCCTGCCCGAACGACCCGGACGACGTGAAGACCCTGTCCGACGTGGCCGGTGCCAAGATCGACGAAGTGTTCATCGGTTCGTGCATGACCAACATCGGTCACTTCCGTGCTGCTGCCAAGCTGCTGGAAGGCAAGCGCGACATCCCGACCCGTCTGTGGGTGGCCCCGCCGACCAAGATGGACGCCTCCGAGCTGACCAAGGAAGGCGTGTACGGCACCTTCGGCGCCGCTGGCGCCCGCATGGAAATGCCGGGCTGCTCGCTGTGCATGGGCAACCAGGCACAGATCCGCGAAGGCTCCACCGCGATGTCGACCTCGACCCGCAACTTCCCCAACCGTCTGGGCCGCAACACCAACGTGTACCTGGGTTCGGCCGAGCTGGCCGCGATCTGCTCGCGTCTGGGCCGCATCCCGACCAAGGAGGAGTACATGGCGGACATCGGCGTGATCAACGCCAAGGGCGCGGAGATCTACCGCTACATGAACTTCGACCAGATCGCCGACTACAAGGACGTGGCCGACACCGTCGCGGCGTAAGCCACGGCGGAACGCAGCATGTGGAAAGCCCGGCGCAAGCCGGGCTTTCTCTTTTCCGTCTCCGTCGATGTCGTGTCCGATACCGGCGAGCAGCGTGCGCGCAGGGCCGCCACTCTCCGTGCTCCCCCCTCAGGAGCAGGACATGAAAGCCTTGCACGACAAGACCGTATTGATCACCGGTGCCAGTTCCGGCATCGGCCGCGCCGCCGCGCTGCTGTTCGCCGCCGAAGGCGCGCGCGTGGTGCTCGGCGCGCGGCGTGGCGCCGAACTGGACGCGCTGTCGATACGGATCCGCGCCGTGGGCGGCACGGCCACCTGGCTGGCCGGGGACGTGCGCGAGGAGGCCTATGCGCAGGCGCTGGTGCGTCATGCCGAGGACACATACGGCCCGCTGCACGCGGCGTTCAACAACGCCGGCGCGCTGGGGCCGCTGCAGCCCACCCCCGAGGTGGCGCTGTCCGGCTGGCAGGAGGCGATGGACGTCAATCTCACCGCCGCCTTCCTGGGCGCTAAACACCAGATTCCCTCGCTGTTGCGGACCGGCAATGGCGCCAGCCTGGTGTTCACCTCGACTTTCGTCGGCCACACCGCCGGCTTCCCGTGTACCGCCGCGTATGCGGCGAGCAAGGCCGGCGTCATCGGCCTGGTGCAGGCCTTGGCGGCCGAGTTCGGGCCTGCCGGCCTGCGGGTCAACGCGCTGCTGCCGGGCGGCACCGATACGCCGATGGCGCGCGAGATGAATCCCGACGAGGCGGCGCTGGGCGCGGTCGCGCGCCTGCATGCGTTGCGGCGGCTGGCGCAGCCGGAGGAAATCGCGGCGGCGGCGTTGTTCCTGGTGACGCCGGCGTCCTCGTTCGTCACCGGCACGGCCATGCGGGTGGACGGAGGGGTGTCGATCCAGCGTGGTTGAGCCGGCCCGGTCCGGGCGCGGGGCTGCGCCGTCAGCGATTCGGGTCGCGCTCCGGACTCGGCCGCTTGAGCAGCTTGCGCTGCAGCGAACGGCGGTGCATGCCGAGCAGGCGCGCGGCGGCCGAGACGTTGCCGCCGGTCTCGTGCAGCGCCTGCTGGATGTGTTCCCACTGAAGGCGGCTGATCGGGGTCATCGCGTCGGGCGGCTCGACCTCCTCGTGTTCCTCGCCGCCCTCGTCCGCCTCGCCGAGCGCGCGCAGGATCATCGGCACGGTGGCGGGCTTGGGCAGGTAGTCGTCGGCGCCGAGCTTGATCGCTTCCACCGCGGTGGCGATCGAGGCGTAGCCGGTGACCAGCAGGATGCGCATGTCCGCGCGCAGCGCGCGCAGCGGCTGGATCAGCGCCAGTCCGGATTCGCTGCCGAGCTTGAGGTCGATCAGCGCGAACGCCGGCGGCGAGCGCGTGGCCTGTTCCAGCGCGCCGGCGATGTCGTGGGCGGTGGCGGTCTCGATCTCGCGGCGGGCCAGGCTGCGCTGCAGGGTGCGCAGGTACAGCGGATCGTCGTCGACCAGCAGGCCGTGGGGGGAAAGGGCGCTCATGGGGTGTTCGCTTCCAGATGGGCAAGGGGCACGCGGAAACCGACGCGCGCGCCGCGGCCCTCGGCCGGGCGCATCCACAGTTCCCCATGCAGTCGTTCGATGGTGGCATGCGACAGCGCCAGGCCCACGCCCATGCCGTCGGTCTTGCCGCTGTTGAACAGGGTGCCCGGCAGGGCGGCGTGGGCGGCATCGTTGGCGTTGAAGCCGGGGCCGTAGTCGCGGACTTCGCCGTACAGCTGTCCGTCGCGGATGCGGATGTCCAGGTCCACCTGCTCGTGGCCGGTCTGCTCGCCGGCGTCGGCGGCGTTGTTCAGCAGCACCTGCAGCAGGTGGCCGACGCCCGGGTCCAGCGCGAGCTGCAACGGGGCATCGGCGTTGCGGTGCAGATGCACGGTCGGGCGCACCAGCCGCCATTGCTCCAGGACATTGCCGATCGACACGCGGGCGCGGCTGCGCGCGCCCTCCGCCGGCGCCGCCAACGCCAGCACCCGCTCGCGGCACTGCACGAGCAGGCCGCGCAGGGTGTCCATGTCCTCCTGCATCGCCGGGTCGTCGGCGTACTGCTCGGCGATGTCGTCGGCGAGCAGGGTCATGGTCGCCAGTGGGGTGTTCAGCTCATGCGCCACCGATGCCGCGTGCGTGGCCAGTGCGACGATGCCCTCGTTGCGCACGAAGCGTTCGCGCAGCAGTGCCAGCTGGTTCTCGCGTTCGCGCAGCGCGGCGGCCAGGCGCGTGGAGAACACCAGCACGACCACGCTGGACAGCAGGAAATTGGCCGCCGCGCCCCACAGGTGCAGGCTCATCGAATCGAAATAGCCGCCGTGCAGCGGCAGCCCGAACACCGCGCTCACCGCGTAGCCGGCCACGCAGGCCGCGGCCACCGCATGGGTCCAGCGCAGGGGCAGGGCGAGTGCGGCCAGCGCGATCAGGATCAGGAACAGCGAGCCGAATGGGTTGGCGATCCCTCCGCTCCAGCCGACCATCCAGGTGAGCACGGTGACATCAACCAGGATGTGGCCGAAGGCGGTGACCGGCGCCGGGTCGCTGTCGTGCACGCGCAGCTGCACGTACAGGTTGAACAGCGCCAGCATGCAGACGCCGCTCCACAGCGGCAGCAGCGGCAGGTCCAGCCCCAGCAGCCAGGTGGCCACCAGGATCGCGCTGGCCTGGCCGGCGGTGGCCAGCCAGCGCAGGCTGCACAGGGTGCGCAGGAACGAGGTATCCGGGGAATCCATGGGGTGCATCGTAATGCGTCCGGGCCCGTCGTAGCTCGCGATGGTTCATGCGATGGGATGGACGGGCGCGCTAAAATGCGCGCCATGCACGACGCCGTCACCCGCCCGACTCCTCCCGCCGACGCCACGGCCTGGCCCCGCCGCATCACCCATGCCGTCGACATCGGCGGAGTGAAAGTCGGCGGCGGCCATCCGGTGGTCGTCCAGTCGATGACCAATACCGACACCGCCGATATCGCCGCCAGCGTCCGCCAGGTGGCCGAGCTGTGGCGTGCCGGCTCGGAGATGGTGCGGCTGACCGTCAACAACGCCGAATCGGCGGCGGCGATCCCGCGCATCGTCGAGAAGCTGCAGATGATGGGCATCGAGGTGCCCCTGATCGGCGACTTCCATTACAACGGCCACCAGCTGCTCACCCAGGAGCCGGCCTGCGCCGAAGCGCTGGCCAAGTACCGCATCAACCCGGGCAACGTCGGCTTCGGCAAGAAGAAGGACACCCAGTTCGCGCAGCTGATCGAGTTCGCGATCCGGTACGAAAAGCCGGTGCGCATCGGCGCCAACTGGGGTTCGCTGGACCAGGCGCTGGCGGCCAAGCTGATGGACGAGAACAGCCGCCGCGAGCAGCCGTGGGACGCCGGCCGCGTGCTGCGCGAGGCGCTGATCCGTTCGGCGCTGGATTCGGCGCAGACCGCGGTGGAACTCGGCCTGTCGCGCGAGCGCATCGTGCTGTCGGCCAAGGTCAGCGGCGTGCAGGAACTGATCGCGGTGTACCGCGACCTCGCCAGCCGCTCCGAGTTCGCCCTGCACCTGGGCCTGACCGAGGCCGGCATCGGCAGCAAGGGCATCGTCGCCTCGTCGGCGGCGCTGGCGGTGCTGCTGCAGGAAGGCATCGGCGACACCATCCGCATCTCGCTCACGCCCGAGCCAGGGCAGCCGCGCACGCAGGAAGTCATCGTCGCGCAGGAGCTGCTGCAGACCACCGGGCAGCGTGCGTTCACGCCGATGGTCACCGCCTGCCCGGGCTGCGGACGGACCACCTCCGAGTTCTTCCAGGAACTGGCCAAGGTGGTGCAGAACCACGTCCGCGAGAAGATGCCGGTGTGGCGCGTCAGCCACCCGGGCGCGGAGAACATGACGCTGGCGGTGATGGGCTGCATCGTCAACGGCCCGGGCGAATCGCGCCATGCCAACATCGGCATCTCGCTGCCCGGTACCGGCGAGGCGCCGGCCGCGCCGGTGTTCGTCGACGGCGAGAAGAAGGTGACGTTGCGGGGCGAGAACATCGCGCAGGAGTTCGTGGCGCTGATCGACGATTACGTCGAGAACCGCTATGCGCGCCACGCCGGCTGAGTCGCGCCGTGAGGCGGCCGGCGTGCGCGACTGGCTCGTGCACAACGCCTGGCGCATCGTGGTGCTGTTCATCTGCCTGCTGCTGCCGCTGGCCGGTTTCGTGACCCTGGCCGACGAGATCCACGAGGCCGAATCGCTGCATTTCGACCAGGCGCTGTTGTGGCGCATGCACAGCCTCGCATCGCCCGCGGTGGATGCGTTCTTCGTGCTGGCCTCCCGGCTGGGCTACCAATGGGGCGTGATTCCGCTGGATATTCTGCTGGTGGCCATGCTCGCTTTGCGACGGCGCTGGCGGGATACGGTGTTCGCCGTTACCGCGCTGGTGGGTTCGGCGCTGTTGAACGTGGGCAGCAAGCAGTTGTTCCAGCGGCAGCGTCCGGGCCTGTGGGAATCGATTGCACCGGAAAGTACCTTCAGCTTTCCCAGCGGGCATGCGATGGGGTCGATGACACTGGCCGCCGTCGTCGTGTTCCTTGCATGGAACACGCGCTGGCGCTGGCCGGCGTTGATCGCCGCCATCGTCTTCGTGCCATGCGTCGGTCTGTCGCGCGTCTACCTTGGCGTGCATTACCCCTCCGATATCCTGGGAGGCTGGTGCGCGGCGTTGATATGGGTGACCGGGGTGCATGCGCTGCTGTTCCGGCATCGTTGGTCGCTGCCTGCTGCGGGGAATCCTTAATTGCAGGCGAGGGATGCCCTGATGGTTGCGTGACGCGCCCACATGCACCGTGTCATGGTCGGTCGTCCGGTGCCGATCAGGGCCGGATCATGCCTGGCAGGGGAGTCGGCCGCGCATGTCGATTCCAAGCATCGGGGCCGACCTCTTTCTGATTGATAATACGCGTGGCTTGCGCAATGGCGGGCAGTGGAATCCACCACCCGTCGCTCCGAAGCATGGAGTGCGCGGCGGGCTGCAACTGTCACCTGGGTTGGCGGGGAGGTAGCGGATAGTGACGATCAAGGTATTTCTCATTGACGACCACGCGCTGGTGCGCACCGGGATCCAGATGATCCTGGCAGGCGAGACCGGGATCGAGGTGGTCGGCGCGGCGGATAGCGGCGAAGTCGCATTGCCGCAGATCCGCCGGCTGAAACCGGACGTGGTGTTGTGCGATCTGAACCTGCCGGGGCTGAGCGGGCTGGAAATCACCGAGCGCATCGTCAAGGGTGACCACGGCACCCGCGTCATCATCGTGTCGGTGCTGGAAGACGGCCCGATGCCCAAGCGCCTGCTGGAGGCAGGTGCCTCGGGCTACGTCGGCAAGGGCGGCGATGCCAGGGAACTGGTCCGCGCCATCCATGACGTTGCCCAGGGCCGGCGCTACCTGGCCAACAACATCGCCCAGAACCTGGCCCTGTCCAATATCGGCGGCGATGTATCGCCCTTCGACGGACTCTCGCCGCGCGAACTGGAAGTGGCCCTGCTGCTGGTGCAGGGGCGCCGCCAGGAGGAGATCGCCCGGCGCCTGAGCCTGAGCGCCAAGACAGTCAACACGCACAAGTCGCGGCTGTTCCAGAAGACCGGCGTGCACGACAACATCGCGCTGGCCCGGCTGGCGGCCCAGTACGGCGTGGGCGATCCGTCGAAGGCGATCTGATTCGTCCGGCGTGCCAGCGGCCGGTGAAAGACCACAGGACAGGCTGTCCTCACGGATGCCCGATGGGGTAGCGCGCAGGGAGCGGCGCCATGAAAAAAGCGGCCCGAAGGCCGCTTTTTTCATTCCAGGACGCGATGCGCTCAGGCGTTGCGATGCGGCTCGTCCGCGTTCGCCTCGGCATCGGTCGTCGCGACCGCGGCTTCCACGGACTCCACGGCCGGGGCATGCGGCGCCTCGACAGCAGCCTCATGCTTTTCCTCGGTTGCCGGTGCCGGTGCCGGTGCCGCCGCTTCGGCGAACAACTGGCCGTTTTCCGGCAAGGCCGGCTCCGGCGCGGCCTGGGCAACGGGCGTCGCAGCGGGCGTATCGGCAGCCGGTTCCCCGGCAACGACGACGACCGCTTCTGCCGGCGCAGCAGGTTCGGCGGCGACGACCGGCTCCGGCTGGGTTTCCGGCTGCACCGGTGCGGCGACAGGCTGCACGGCTTCCACCACCGGTTCGGCGACAGGCGTGGTTTCCGGGGCAGGCGACGGCACGGCCGCTTCCACTGCTGGTTCCGGCTGCGCGGGAGCAGTTGCAACGGCGGCAGGCGCAACGACTTCTGCCACGGCTTCGGCCGCGACGACGGCCTTTTCAGCCGACTCGACCTGCTGCGTGCCGGGCGCGGCGGTCTGCGCGGTGTGCGGTGCGCGGGCAGGGGATTCCACGATTGCGGGTTCGTCGTCGAAATCGAACTCGGGCTGGGCCGCGGCCGGCACGGCTGCCGGTTCGGCGGCCTCGTGGCCGATGTCCTCGCCCTCGTCGGCGATGTCGTCGTCATTGCCCAGCACATCGGCATCGGCACTGCCGGTGCCTTCCGCATTGCCGCGGCGACGGCGACGGCCACCACGGCGGCCGCGACGGCGGCGGCTGGCGCCGTCGCCATTGGCGTCGTCGGTGGCGGGAGCGGCATTGGCTTCATCCGCGCTGGCGACCACCGGCTGTTCGGCCGTTGCGGCCACCGGCGCGCCGTCTTCCGCGGCCACCGGCGGCAGCGCCTTGACCGGCGCTTCGGACGTTTCCGTGGCCACGGCGGCGACTACCACGGCGGCGGCCGGGGCAACCTGCGCGGCAGGAGCGAGTGGACGCGGCGCTTCGGCCTGCGGCTGCCGCGCCGGCTTCTCGCTCAGCGGCGGGGCGGCCTTGTCCGCTTCCTGCTGCGGCCGGGGCTGCTTGGGCTGCTTCTGCTGCTTGGGCTGCTGCTGTTCGTTGTTGCGCTGCTGCTTGCCCTGCTGCGCCTGCTGTTCATTGCGCTGCTTGGGCTGCTGCTGGCCGGCATTCGGGTTCTGGCCCTGCTGCGGGTTGCCGGCGTTCTGACGGCGATCGTCACGACGCTCCTCGCGACGCGGCTGCTCGTCGCGGCGGTTGCCGTTCGCGTTGCCGGAGTTGCGCGCCTGCTGGCCGTTGTTGCCGCCGCCATTGCGGTTGTCGCGGCGCTGGTTGCGGTCGTTGCGGTTGCCGCGGCCGTTGTCCTGGCGCGGCTGCGGCTGGGCCGGCGCCGCGCTGGCGGTTTCGCCACCGAAGACGCGCTTGAGCCAGCCCATCACGCCGCCGCCAGCCGGAGCGGCGGCAACCGGAGCGGCAACCGGCGCCGGAGCCGGGGTCGGTTCGGCGATCTCGCGGACCGGGGCCGGCTGGCTGTGCTTGACGTGGGTCACCGCCGGTGCCGGCGGGATGTTCAGCTGTGCCTTGGTCAGGGCGTGCACCGGCAGCTTGCGCGGGGTACCGCGCTGGTAGCTCGGCTTGCCCGATTCCTCGCCCAGCTCGTTCTCGCGCAGGCGGGTGACTTCGTAGTGCGGGGTGTGCAGCTGCTCGTCGGCGACGATGATGATCGGCGCGTCATGGCGCTTTTCGATCTCGCGCAGCGCGCCGCGCTTCTCGTTGAGCAGGAAGTTGGCGATCTCCACCGGGGCCTGGACCAGCACCTGCCCGGTGTTCTCCTTCATCGCATGCTCTTCGGCGACGCGGATGATCGACAGCGACAGCGACTCGACGCTGCGCATGCGGCCCTGGCCGTCGCAGCGCGGGCAGACGATCTGGCTGGATTCACCCAGGCTCGGGCGCAGGCGCTGGCGGCTCATCTCCATCAGGCCGAAGCGCGAGATGCGGCCCAGCTGGACGCGGGCGCGGTCGTACTTGAGGGCGTTCTGCAGGCGGTTCTCGACTTCGCGCTGGTGCTTGTTTGAGGACATGTCGATGAAGTCGATGACCACCAGGCCGCCCAGGTCGCGCAGGCGCAGCTGGCGGGCCACTTCCTCGGCGGCCTCCAGGTTGGTCTGGAACGCGGTGTCCTCGATGTCGCTGCCCTTGGTGGCGCGGGCCGAGTTCACGTCGACGGCGGTCAGCGCTTCGGTCTGGTCGACCACGATCGAGCCGCCCGAGGGCAGGCGCACGTTGCGCTCGTAGATCGCCTCGATCTGCGATTCGATCTGGAAGCGGTTGAACAGCGGGATGTCGTCCTTGTAGTGCTTGAGCTTGCGCAGGGTCTGCGGCATCACCTGCTGCATGAACTCGCGCGCGGTCTCGTACAGTTCCTCGGTGTCGACCAGGATCTCGCCGATGTCGGCGCGCAGGTAGTCGCGCAGGGCGCGCACGATCAGGCGCGATTCCTGGTAGATCAGGAACGGGGCCGGCTTGGCCAGCGCGGCCTCGGCGATGGAACGCCACACCTGCAGCAGGTAGTCCAGGTCCCACTGCAGCTCTTCGGCGTCGCGGCCGACGCCGGCGGTGCGGATGATCACGCCCATGTCGTCGGGGATGTTCAGCTTGTCCAGCGCGTCCTTCAGCGCGGCGCGGTCCTCGCCCTCGATGCGGCGCGAGACGCCGCCGGCCGACGGCGAGTTGGGCATCAGCACCATGTAGCGGCCGGCCAGGGAGATGAACGTGGTCAGGGCAGCGCCCTTGTTGCCGCGCTCTTCCTTGTCCACCTGGACCACCACTTCCTGGCCCTCGCGCAGCAGCTCGCGGATGCCGGCCTTGTTGTGGTCGACACCGGCCTGGAAGTAGTCGCGGGAGATTTCCTTCAGCGGCAGGAAGCCGTGCTTGTCGCCGCCGTATTCGACGAAGGCCGCTTCGAGGGAGGGTTCGAGCCGGGTGATGCGGCCCTTGTAGATGTTGGACTTCTTCTGTTCCTTGGACGGCTGTTCGATGTCGATGTCGTACAGGGTCTGGCCGTCCACGATGGCCACGCGCAGTTCTTCAGCCTGCGTGGCATTGATCAGCATTCGCTTCATTGTGCGTTCCTCGCGCGCTGCTACCGCGCGGAACGCCATGGCGTTTCGCCTCTGGACACGGCTCGCCGCCCCTCGCGCAGGCGCGGGTAGGGCGGCTTGGGTTTCCAGCGCTACGACACCACGGCAGGCCGCGGGAGCGCTTGTGTACTTGGTTTCAGGTGTTTCGGGGCCGGCGGCCGCCCCGGCCGGGGCCAGGGCGTCGCACGGGACATGTGTTTTCGTCCAGCACGGATGCTTTTGGCATCCGGCGATGGCCGGGAGCGCCGACGAGCCGCTAACATGGCCGCCCCGGGGGCGGTGGCCGCGCACTGTGCCGGATCCGTCGGAAGCCGGGCTTCTGGCCCTAGACAACTTCCAACGAAATCAAACCCTTATCTCGCTCCCCGAGTGTAACAGAATAAACAGGCAGATGACTGACTCCGAAGACCGCCGCATCCCGTCCGCGGGCAAATCCAGCGTGCGCCTGATCAAGGTTCCGGAAGACCGGGCCGGACAGCGCCTGGACAACTTCCTGCTGGGCCAGCTCAAGGGTGCGCCGCGCAGCCTGGTCTACAAGCTGGTGCGCAGCGGACAGGTGCGTGTGAATGGCGGTCGTGCCAAGGCCGAGCGCAAGCTGGAGGCGGGCGAGGAAGTACGGGTGCCGCCGGTCAATCTCGCCGAGGTTGGAGACAAGGCCCCGCCGCCGGCCGGTTTCCTGCAGCGCATGGAGCAGGCGATCGTCTTCGAGGACGCGCGGCTGCTGGTCATCAACAAGCCGTCCGGAGTGGCCAGCCATGGCGGCAGCGGCATCAGTCATGGCGCGATCGAGACCATGCGCGCGCTGCGCCCGAACCAGAACCTGGAACTGGTCCACCGGCTGGACCGCGACACCTCCGGTCTGCTGGTCATGGCCAAGAAGCGCTCGGCGCTGACCGAGCTGCAGGCGCTGCTGCGCGAGGACCACGACGGTTCCGGTCCCGGCGGGATCCGCAAGCGCTACCTGACCCTGCTGGTCGGGCGCATGCCCGACGGGGTGATGAGCGTGGACGCGCCGCTGCATGTCGGCCTGCGCCAGGGCGGCGAACGCCACGTGCAGGTGAATGCCGCCGGCAAGCCCTCGCTCAGCCACTTCAAGGTGCTGGAGCGGCGCGGCGGCCATTCCTACTGCGAGGTACGGATCGAGACCGGGCGTACCCACCAGATCCGCGTGCATGCCCAGCACATCGGCCATCCGGTCGCAGGCGACGACAAGTACGGCGATCCTGCCGTCAACAAGCGGTTTCGGGAGCAGATCGGGCTGAAGCGGCTGTTCCTGCACGCGGCCTCGCTGGAATTCGCGCTCGACGGCGGCAAGACGCCCTACGTGCTCAATGCGCCGCTGGCGCCGGAGCTGGTCGAGGCGCTGGATCGGCTCAGGTAAGGCCGGACAGTGCCTGTGGACCTTGCCGGTAAAGCCCCCGGCTGAGGCCGCTCCTGCGGCGGCGCCGTCTCACCACTTGAACAGCACCAGGCTGATCGCCAGCGTCGCCATGCCGGCCACCAGCCCGTACACGGTCTCGTGGCCGCGGGCATAGCGCTTGGCGGCGGGCAGCAGCTCGTCCAGTGCCAGGAAGACCATCACCCCGGCGATCATCCCGAACACGATGCCGAAGGTGGTATGCGACAGCGAGCCGGCCAGGGCGAAGTAGCCCAGGGCCGCGCCCACCGGTTCGGCCAGCCCCGACAGCAGGCTGGCGGTGAAGGCGTACAGCTTGTTCCCGGTGGCGAAATACACCGGCACCGCGATGGCGATGCCCTCGGGGATGTTGTGGATGGCGATGGCGAAGGCCAGCGGCATGCCTACCGACGGGCTCTCCAGCGTCGCGAAAAAGGTGGCCAGGCCTTCGGGGAAATTGTGCGCGGTGATCGCCACCGCGGTCAGCAGGCCGACCCGCCGGACATAGCCGCGGTTGTCCTCGCGGAACAGCGGGTCGCGCTTGTCCAGGCTTTCGTGCGGGTTGGGAATCAGGTGGTCGATGGCGAGGATCAGCGCGACGCCGCCGAGGAAGGAGAACGTGCCGTAGGCGAAGCCCAGCCGCTCGCCATGCGCCAGCGCGAACGAGGCGATCGATTTGTTCAGGATTTCCGACAGCGATACATACACCATCGCGCCGCCGGCGAACGCCAGCCCGAAGGCGAGCAGGCGCGGTTCCGGACGCCTGGAGAACAGCACCATCAGGCTGCCGATGGCGGTTGCCAGGCCGGCGGCCAGCGTGAGCGCGAACGCGACCCACAGGTGCTCGGTGGAGACCGCAGGCATGGAGGCGCTCGCGGAGGCCGTTGTGGCGGTCAGCCGCCGCGCCGCATGCGCTCCTCGATGGCGAAGCAGCTGTCCGGTTTCGGTTCGGGCGGGTTGAAGCTCACCGGCACCTGGATGGTGGTCGGCACGGCCTGGCCATTGCGGGTGGCGGCCTTGAACTTCCACTCGCGCACCCGGTGGATCGCCGCGTCGTCCAGTTGGCTGTTGCCACTGCTGGTGAGCAGCGCGACCTCGGTGGGGGTGCCCTCGGGGCCGACGACGACCTTGAGCACGCTCTGCCCGCCGACGCCGCTGCAGGCCAGTTCGACGGGGTAATCCGGTGGCGGGGTCTGTACCGCTGCCACTTCGGTGGGAGCGATCGCCGGCGGCGCCGGTTCGGAAGGGCCGCAGGCGCTGAGCGCGGCAATGGTGGCGAGCGAGCCCAGCAGGAGATGCGCTTTCATGTCACTGCTCCACAAGTGCGGATGCCTTGGCGGCACAGATGAAATCGTTCTCGCTCAGGCCGCCCACGTCGTGGGTGGAGAAGCGGACGATCGCACGGTCGTAATGGACGCCCAGGTCGGGATGGTGGTCCTCGCGGTGCGCGACCCAGGCCAGGGCGTTCACGAACGCCATGGTGCCGTGGTAGTTGTCGAAGCGGAATGTGCGGACCAGCGCATGGCCGTCCTCGGCCAGCTCCCAGCCGGCGACCTGCGGCAGCAGCTCGGCCAGCCGCGCCGCGCCGAGGCGGTGCTCGCTGCCTTTGCGCGGAATGCAGTGCGCCTGCGCCAGCGGAATCAGATCGGCCATGGGGTACCTCCATCGGACAAGGGGCTGAACGGCGCCGCGCGTGGAATCAGTGTCCCATCAGCAGCGGCCAAGACACGGCTAGAATAGCGCGCATGATCCAGATTTCAGATACCGCGCAGAGCCATTTCCGCAAGCTGATCGAACGCGAGGCCGTGCCCGGCATGGGCGTGCGCCTGAGCGCGGTCGAACCGGGGACGCCACGCGCCGACGCGCGCCTGGAGTTCGCCGAGCCGGCCGATCTGCTGGGCGACGAATGGGCGGTGGACTGCGACGGCTTCACGCTTTATGTGTCGGCCACCAGCGTGGCGTGGCTGGATGGGGCCGAGATCGACTATGTCACACAGGCCGCCGGTACCCAGCAGCTGACCATCAAGGCGCCCAAGATCAAGGGCGAAGCCCCCGGCGAAGCGGCGTCGATGGTCGAGCGCGTGCACTGGGTCATCGAGAACGAAGTCAACCCGCAGCTGGCGTCGCATGGCGGCCGGGTGGCGGTGCAGGAAGTGTCCGCCGACGGCGTGGTGCTGCTGCGTTTCGGCGGCGGCTGCCATGGCTGCGGCATGGCCGACGTGACCTTGAAGCAGGGGATCGAGAAGACCTTGATGGGCCGGGTGCCGGGCGTCACCGCCGTGCGCGATGCGACCGACCACGCCAGTGGCCAGGCGCCCTACATCCCGCGCGACGGCGTGGGCTGAGCGACCCGCCACGTGCCGGTGACGACGGTTGCCGACCTGATCGACCTGCTGGCCGCCCGGCGCAAGGCCAGCATCCTGCATGACCGTCGAACCGGTTTTCCTTACAGCTGGAGCGCCTGGCTGCGCGGAGGTTCGCGCGCGGACGGCATGGCATTCGCGGGTATCGACGCGGCGGCCGCGGCACCGCCATGGCAGGGACCGCGATCCCGCGGCGGCGGGCGCGGGCTGTCGTTCCAGCGGGCGCTGCTGCACCTGTTCCGCTGGGCGGGCGACGACCCGCCTCCCGACGACCAGCGCCGGATACGCTGGTTCTCCGCTTTCTGCAGCGTCGCCCTGCATCTGCTGTTCGCCGTGCTGCTGGTATGGGTGGCGCTGGTGCGCAGCAACGTGCCGGAACCCGGCGCGGAGGAGGGCGAGCGCGTGCAGGTCGAGTACGTGGGCCGGGGGACGCCGGAGGATGAAGGCGGCGGCGCGCCGCAGGCCGCCGCCGCACAGTCGTCGGCGGCG
>NZ_JASCOS010000068.1:0-19707 GCF_029959705.1 Stenotrophomonas sp. PS02297
GCCCCCACCCGGGGGCCGTCGCGTCTGCGCCGCCGGCGGTTTGCCGCCACCGGCGTTTTTGTAATACCGTGGAAACACAGCTGGCGCGCAACGGGGACGCGTGCATCGGGCAGGGGCAACAACGCCCGCAGGTGGGGTTGGTTACAGACAGACATCACGACAGCCGTCGCGCCCAACGTGGCCGGCGTTCCGGGGGAATGCATGCTGAAACACATCCGTATCGTCGCCTGCGCGCTGCTGCTGGCCGGCAGTGCCGGCGCATCCGCGCAGCAGGCCACGCAATGCCCGCTGCTGCCGTCCAGCAGCGGACTGCAGTGGCAGGAGCAGGCGCAGAGCGACTTCATCGTCTGCAAGGCCACCACCGGCGACGGCCGTACCGTCCTGAACGTGATGCTGACCGCGCGCGACCCGGCCCTGACCCTGAGCCGCGCCCTGCGCGCCGAGAAAGGCAGCTTCGCCGGCGAGAGCCTGTACTGGTACAAGCCGGACATGGGCGGACGCGAACTGCCCGGGCTGGACGCGCGGCGCATCACCACCGTCAAGCTGGCCAGGAACCGCTACGCGCAGATCTGGATCGACGCCGACGACGTCAACGAACTGGCCGCGCTGCAGCAGTTGACCGGCAACCTGGACGACGCCACGGCCAACTTCGCCGGCAAGTAAGACCTGCCGTCGCTCCCGCCAAGGCGCAGGCCAGGATGGCCGGCGCGCCGCCCTGCAGTGCCGGGCCATGCCCGGCGTGGCATTGCCCCGCTCCATGGAGCCCGCGCCGCGACCTGCGCCGAGCGAATCAGAAGCGCCCTTCCTGGTAGTCGACAAAGGCCTGCATCAACTGCTCGCGGGTATTCATCACGAACGGCCCGTGGCGCGCCACCGGCTCGCGCAGCGGACGCCCCGCCACCACGATCAGGCGCGCGCCTTCCGCGCCGGCCTGCAAGCGCAGCCCGCGGCCGCCGCCCAGCACCGCCAGTTCATGCCGCGCCACTGCGCGCGCGGACTCGCCGTCGCCCAGCGTCAGCCCGCCCTCGAACACGTAGGCGAAGGCGTTGTGCCCACCCGGCAGCTCGTACGACCACGCGCGCCCCGGCGCCAGCGCCACGTCCAGGTACAGCGGGTCGGTGGCCGGCTGCACGATCGGGCCGTGGACCTCGCCCACCTGACCTGCGATCACCTTGACGGTGACGCCTTCGGCCGGCGCCACCTGCGGGATGTGGTCCGGGGCGAATTCCTGGTACTTGGGCTCGGTCATCTTGTCGCGCGCCGGCAGGTTCACCCACAACTGGAAACCGCGCATGTGCCCGGATTCTTGCTCGGGCATCTCCGAATGCACCAGGCCGCGGCCGGCGGTCATCCATTGCACGCTGCCCGGCGTGAGCAGGCCTTCGTTGCCATGGTTGTCGCGATGGCGCATGCGCCCGTCGAGCATGTAGGTGACGGTCTCGAAACCGCGATGCGGATGCTCCGGAAAACCGGCGATATAGTCCTCGGCGCGGTCGGTGCCGAATTCGTCGAGCATCAGGAACGGGTCGAGGTCCGGCAGCGCCGGCGTGCCGATCACCCGGGTCAGGCGCACGCCGGCGCCATCGGAAGTGGGCATGCCGCGGATGGTACGCAGCACGCGCGCGAGGTTCTGGTCGCTCATGGTCAAGCCTCCCTTGCAATGTCCGGACAATGGGCGCCGCGCGCCGCCGCGCCAATCGCCACCGCCGCAACCGATCGTTCCAGCCCCGGCGTCAGCGGCGCGTCGTCGCGCCCGGCCATGCGCCGTCGCGGCACCGGCCTAAGACCAAAGTCGCACGCTTCCAGGCCGCCGGAGCGTTGACCCCCGGCCGCCGCGGGAGGACTCTTGCAACGGTCTTCCCGCGAGGTGACTCGATGAAAGGTTTCTCCAAGGCCGGATGGGCGCTGCTGTCCCTGATCGGCGCGCTCTGCCTGGGTGTCGTGGCGCTGCGCCGCGGCGAACACATCAACGCATTGTGGATCGTGGCCGCGGCGGTCTCGCTGTACCTGGTCGCGTTCCGCTACTACGGGCTGTTCATCGCCAACAAGGTGCTGGGCGTGGACCCGACCCGCGCCACCCCGGCGGTGATCCACAACGACGGCCTGGACTACGTGCCGACCAACAAGCACGTGCTGTTCGGCCACCACTTCGCGGCGATCGCCGGCGCCGGCCCGCTGGTGGGCCCGGTGCTGGCCGCGCAGATGGGCTACCTGCCCGGCACGCTGTGGCTGATCGCCGGCGTGGTGCTGGCCGGCGCGGTGCAGGATTTCATGATCCTGTTCATCTCCAGCCGCCGCAACGGCCGCTCGCTCGGCGACCTGGTGCGCGAGGAAATGGGCCCGGTGCCCGGCACCATCGCCCTGTTCGGCGTGTTCATGATCATGATCATCATCCTCGCGGTGCTGGCGATGATCGTGGTGAAGGCACTGGAAGGCAGCCCCTGGGGCATGTTCACCGTGATCGCGACGATGCCCATCGCCATCCTGATGGGCCTGTACATGCGCTACATCCGCCCCGGGAAGATCGGCGAGATCTCCATCGTCGGCCTGGTCCTGCTGCTGGCGGCGATCTGGTACGGCGGCAAGGTCGCCGCCGACCCGGTGCTGGGACCGATGTTCACCTTCACCGGCGTGCAGATCACCTGGATGCTGATCGGCTACGGTTTCGTCGCCGCGGTGCTGCCGGTGTGGCTGCTGCTGGCGCCGCGCGACTACCTGTCCACCTTCCTCAAGATCGGCACGATCGTCGGGCTGGCGATCGGCATCCTGATCGTGATGCCGGAACTGAAGATGCCGGCACTGACCCAGTTCACCGACGGCAGCGGCCCGGTGTGGAAGGGCGGCATGTTCCCGTTCCTGTTCATCACCATCGCCTGCGGCGCGGTGTCCGGCTTCCATGCGCTGATTTCCTCCGGCACCACGCCCAAGCTGCTGGCCAATGAAGGCCATGCCGCCTACATCGGCTATGGCGGCATGCTGATGGAATCGTTCGTGGCGATCATGGCGATGGTCGCGGCCTCGATCATCGAGCCGGGCATCTACTTCGCCATGAACAGCCCGGCGGCGGTGATCGGCACCGACGTGGCCAACGCCGCGCAGGTGGTCAGCAACTGGGGCTTCACCATCTCGCCCGAGCAGTTGACCGCCACCGCCGCCGAGATCGGCGAGCATTCCATCCTCTCGCGCGCCGGCGGCGCGCCGACGCTGGCGGTGGGCATCGCGCAGATCCTGCACGCGGTGCTCCCGGGCGAGAACATGATGGCGTTCTGGTACCACTTCGCCATCCTGTTCGAGGCGCTGTTCATCCTCACCGCGGTGGATGCCGGCACCCGCTCCGGCCGCTTCATGCTGCAGGACCTGCTCGGAAACTTCGTGCCGGCGCTGCGCCGCACCGATTCGTGGGTGGCCAGTTTCATCGCCACCGGCGGCTGCGTCGCGCTGTGGGGCTATTTCCTGTACCAGGGCGTCACCGATCCGCTGGGCGGCATCAACATGCTGTGGCCGCTGTTCGGCATCGCCAACCAGATGCTGGCCGGCGTCGCCCTGCTGCTGTGCACGGTGGTGCTGTTCAAGGCCAAGAAGGAGAAGTACGTCTGGGTGCCGATCATCCCGGCGATCTGGCTGCTGGTGTGCACCACCGCCGCCGGCTTCATCAAGATCTTCTCCAGCGAACCGGCGGTGGGCTTCATCGCCCAGGCGCACAAGTACCGCGACGCCATCGCCGCCGGCAACCTGCTGCCGCCGTCCAAGGACTTCGGGCAGATGCAGCAGGTGATGGTCAACAACTACATCAACGCCGGGCTCACCGCGCTGTTCCTGTTCGTGGTGTTCGCGGTGCTGGTGTATTCGGTCAAGACGATAGTCGCTGCCCGCCGCTCGCCGGTGCGCACCGACCACGAAACGCCGTACGTGGCGCTCAAGCCGCACGAGGTGGACCTGTAATGGGCACCGCCCTGGTCCCGGCCGGGCAGCACCAGGCGTTCCGCCGCACCTGGCGGCGCCTGGTGCAGACCGCGCGCCTGTGCTGCGGCGTGCCGGACTACGACAACTACGTGCGGCACATGCGCGAGAAGCACCCCGAGCGCGAGGTCATGGACTACAAGACCTTCTTCCGCGAACGCCAGGAGGCGCGCTTCGGTGGCGGCAAGGGATTCCGCTGCTGTTGAGCGCCGGCGCGATGCAGGAACGAAGAAGGCCACCGGGAGGTGGCCTTCTTCGTTTCCCGCGGCGATGCCGATGGTCCCTGCGATGCCGGGTAATGCCCGGCGGGAGCGTTTCCGGGAAGGCCCCAGCGGGGCGTTGCCCCGCTCTACAAGGCCGCTGGGTTCTGTGGCGCCGGGCAACGCCCGGCGTGGCTTGCCCGGGAAGGCTCCAGCGGGGCGATGCCCCGCTTTGCAAGGCCGCCGGGTTCTGTAGCGCCGGGCAACGCCCGGCGTGGCTTTCCCGGGAAGGCCCCAGCGGGGCGGTGCCCCGCTCTACAAGGCCGCTGGGTTCTGTGGCGCCGGGCAACGCCCGGCATGGCTTGCCCAGGAAGGCGCCAGCGGGGCGGTGCCCCGCTCTACAAGGCCGCTGGGTTCTGGGGCGCCGGGCAACGCCCGGCGTGGCTTGCCCGGGAAGGCTCCAGCGGGGCGGTGCCTCGCTCTGCAAGGCCGCCGGGTTCTGTAGCGCCGGGCAACGCCCGGCGTGGCTTTCCCGGGAAGGCCCCAGCGGGGCGGTGCCCCGCTCTACACCCGCCGCCTCAACCGCCGGCCATCGCCCGCAGGGTGATGCCGACCACGTAGGCCGCGCCGGTACCCACCGCGTAGCCCAGCGTGCCCAGCAGCACGCCCACCGGCGCCAGCGCCGGATGGAAGGCCGAGGCCAGCACCGGTGCCGAGGCCGGGCCGCCGATGTTGCTCTGCGAGGCGATGGCGAAATAGAAGAACGGCACCCGCAGCAGCTTGCCGGCCAGCCACAGCAGCACGATGTGCACGCCGATCCACAGCACGCCCAGCCCGAACAGCCACGGCTTCTCCAGCAGCGCCAGCAGGTCCATCTGCATGCCGATGCAGGCGATCAGGAAGTACAGGAACATCGAGCCCCACTTCGAGGCGCCCACGCCCTCCAGTTCGCGCGCGCGGGTGAAGCTCAGCCCCAGGCCGATGAAGGTCGCCAGCAGCACCACCCACACGAACGGCTTGTCCAGGCTCACCGACGAGGACCAGCCGACATGGGCGGCGAACCAGTCGGCCAGCGGTGCGGCCACCGCGTGCGAGATCGCCACCGCGCCGAACGCCACGCCGATCATCACCATCAGGTCGCCCAGCGCCGGGATGCGCGCATGCTGCGCCTGGTAGCTGGCGACGCGGTCGCGCAGGTCGTCCAGGGCGGTCGTATCCGCACCGCTGCGCTTGTCCATCGCCGGGGCGCGCGAGGCGAAGAAGATCAGCACCGCCATCCACACGTAGCCGACGCCGACGTCCACCACCGCGAACTGGCCGAAAGTGGTCGCATCGACCTCGAAGATCTCCTTCATCGCCAGCATGTTGGCGCCGCCGCCGATCCAGCTGCCGGCCAGCGCGGCCATGCCGCCCCAGGTGCCGCCGGCCACCGTCTCCGGATGGATGAAACCCATCAGCCAGAACGCCACCACCGCGCCGAACATGATGCTCACCACCGCCGCCACGTACATGGCCAGCATCTTCCAGCCCAGGCCGAGAATGCCCTTCAGGTCGATGGACAGGGTCAGCAGCACCAGCGCCGCCGGCAGGAACACGTCGCGCGCGATCGGGTTGTACAGGCGGGTGTTCTCGCCGTCGATCAGGCCGAAGGTGTTGTAGACCCCAGGGATGAAATAGCACAGCAGCAGCGCCGGCACGAAGCTGTAGAACTTCTTCAGCCATGGCAGGTTGCTGCTGGAGGTCCAGAAAATGGCACCCAGCGTGGCTGCGATCAGCCCGAAGACGATGATGTCGTTGTTGATGATTGCGCCGGCCGCTGCGATCGCCATCCGCTCTTCTCCCCTTCAAATCCGTGGAAGCGCCGACCTGTTGCGGACAGCGCCAATGGAAAGGGCACGCCGCAACCGGCGTGCCCTTGATTACGGCTTAAAACCGGAAACCACTCACTGGCCGATGTGCTGCTTCAGCCAGGCGTTCACGGTGTCGTGCCACAGGATGCTGTTGTTCGGCTTGAGCACCCAGTGGTTTTCGTCCGGGAAGTACAGCAGCTTGGATTCGATGCCCTTGCGCTGCAGCGCGGTGAACGTGGCCAGGCCCTGCTCGACCGGGATGCGGAAGTCCTGCTGGCCCTGCACCACCAGCATCGGCTTGCTCCAGTTGGCGACGTGGTTGACCGGGTTGAACTTCTCGTAGTTCTGCGGGACGTCGTACGGCGTGCCGCCCTGCTCCCACTCGGTGAACCACAGTTCTTCGGTGGCATAGCCCATGGCGCGCTGGTCGAACACACCGTCGTGGTTGACCAGGCACTTCCACGGCTCGTTCCAGTTGCCGGCGATCCAGTTGACCATGAAGCCGCCGTAGCTGGCGCCCAGCGCGCAGGCCTTGTCGCCATTGAGGAAGCCGTACTTCTGCTGCGCCGCGGCCCAGCCCTTCTGCAGGTCTTCCAGCGGACGGTCCCCCCAGTGCTGGCTGATCGCGTCGGTGAAGGCCTGGCCGTAGCCGGTGGAGCCGTGGAAATCGATCATCACCACCGCATAGCCCTGGCCGGCATAGGTCTGCGGGTTCCAGCGGTAGCTCCAGCCGTTGCCGAAGCTGCCCTGCGGGCCACCGTGGATCAGGAACGCGACCGGGTACTTCTTGCCTTCCTGGTAGTCGTGCGGCTTGACCACGTAACCGTGCACGGTCTCGTCGTTCCAACCCTTGAACGAGAACTGCTCGAACTCGCCGAATTTCACGTCCGGCAGCATCTCGCCGGCGCTCGGGGTAATCGCGCGCACCGGCGAACCCGGTGCGCTGCTGGTGACGGCATACACCTGGTCGCCGCTCTGCAGGGTATTGCGGGTAAACGCCAAGGTGCGGCCAGCAACGTCGAAGCCGCTGATCGAACCATCGCCGACAGCCTTCACCACCGTACCGCGCTCAATATTGATGCCGAACAGCGGGTGTTCGCCCATATCCTGCGCGGTTGTAAGGATGGTCGTGCCATCGTAGGCCAGCGTGATGCCATCGGCAGAGCGGTCCCACTGCGGCGCGATCTCGCGCACCTTGCCGCTGGTCAGGTCCAGGGCCATCAGGCCGAAGCGGTCGGCCTCGAAGCCCGGGCGCTTCATCGCGCGGTAGTACAGGGTCTTGCCGTCGGCGCTGAACACCGGGCCGGCGTCCCAGGCCGGGTTGGCGGCGGTCAGGTTGACCGGCGCCTTCTTGCCGGCGGCGTCGAGCTGGTACAGGTCGAAGTTGGTCGACCACGGCTCCTGGCTGCCCTGCACGCGGATGCTGGCCACCACCGATTTGCCGTCGGGCGACCAGACGAAGTCGTCATTGCCGCCGAACGGCTTGGACGGCGCGTCGCCAGCCAGCGTCGCGCTGATCGCCGAAGCCCCCTTCACCGCGGCTGCGCCGGCTGCCGGCAGCGGCGCCACGAACAGCGTGTTGCGGCGGCCGTCCGCCCAGGTGTCCCAATGGCGGACGAACATGCCGTCGAACACCTTGCCGCTGCTCTTCAGCGCCTTGCCGGTATCCAACCGCTTGCTGGTGCATTCCAGGTCCGAGCCGCAGTCCTGGAACACGTCGGCGCTGAACAGCACGCGGTCGCCCTGCGGCGAGATGCGGTAGCTGTCCACGTCCAGGGCGAAATCGGTGAGCTGGCGCGGCTGGCCGCCGGCCAGCGGCATCACGTACAGCTGCTGGCTGCCGTTCCGGGCGCTGAGGAAATAGACGTTCTGGCCTTCGATCGCGGCCGAGTTGACGTTCCAGCCTTCCGGCGACAGCTGCTTCGGCGGGGCCATGTCGCGGGTGCGCAGGTCGCGGATCCACAGGCTGCTGCTGGCCTTCAGGTCGGCATCGACCACGCGCTTGGCGAAGATCACCTGCGCGCCATCGGCGGTGAGCAGCGGCGCGGACACGCGGTCCAGCTTCACCATGTCGCGGACTTCGAAGCCGCGGGCGCTGGCCAGCGAGGGCAGCGCGGCGAGCAGGCACAACGGCAGCAGGGCGTGACGGAGCTTCATGGGATTCTCCCGGAACAAGGCAAACCATGGATGGTAGGCGGGGCCGGCGCCGTCGTGCAAAGGCTTGAAGTCATGCCCGCGCCTGCCGCCTGCAAAAGCAAAGCCCCGCCGGAGCGGGGCTTTGCGCGTGGAAACGCGGGCCGGGCCGGGATCAGCCCTGGGCCGGAGCGGCCTGTTCGCCCTTCTTGCCGACCCGGTACAGCAGCCAGCCGACCAGGAACAGCACCGCCAGGCCCACCCACTGCGCCGAGGCGCCCAGGCTGAGCGGCAGCGCCAGCGCGTCCGGGTTCTGGGTGATGACGATGGGCAGGGCGATGGCGATGCCCATCAGCGCCTCGCCGGTGATCAGGCCGGCCGAGAACAGTACGCCGGGGCGATGCACGCGGTCTAGCGCGGTCTCGTCGTCGGCGCGCACCTTGTGGAAGCGCGCGACCAGATGCGCCAGCAGGCCGCCGAGGAAGATCGGCACCATCAGCTCCAGCGGCAGGTAGATGCCGATGGCCGCGGCCAGCACCGGCACGCGGAAGCGCTTGCCGGTCTTCTTCAGCCAGCCGTCGATGGCGATCACCACCGCGCCGATGACGCCGCCGATGATGATCATGGTCCAGGGCAGTTCGCCGCCGAACAGGCCCTTGGCCACCGAGGCCATCAGGTTGGCCTGCGGCGCCGGCAGGGTCTTGGAACCGATGCCATAGGCTTCCTGCAGCAGGTTCAGCACCGGCGCCATGATCAGGGCGCAGGAGAACGCGCCGATGCCCAGCATCAGCTGCTGCTTCCACGGCGTGGCGCCGACCAGGTAGCCGGTCTTGAGATCCTGCAGGTTGTCGCCGCCGACCGCGGCCGCGCAGCACACCACCGCGCCGATCATGATCGCCGCCACCGCGCCCAGTGGCGCGCCGCCGACCTGCACCTTGCCGCCCTCGCCCAGCAGCATCAGCAGCACCACCGAGGCGAACAGGATGGTGGCGATGGTGATGCCCGAGACCGGGTTGTTGGACGAGCCGACCAGGCCGGCCAGGTAACCGGACACCGAAACGAACAGGAAGCCGGCCACGATCATGATGATCGTCATCGGCACGCTGACGTGCCACTGGCCGACGATGGCCTGGTACAGGGCCAGCAGCGGCAGCACGAACAGCACCAGCGCCACCAGCATCCACTTCATCGGCAGGTCGCGCTCGGTCTCGGCCAGCTGCGTGGCGCCGGCGCTCTTGCGCGCGGCCGCGAAGCCGCTCTTGATGCCGGCCAGCAGCGACTTGCGCAGCGAGAACAGGGTCCACACCCCGCCCACCAGCATTGCGCCGACGCCGAGGAAGCGGATCTTGGACGACCAGATGGCGAAGGCCGCGTCGGCTGCCGGCGCGCCGGCGATGCCGGCGGCCAGTTGCGGGTCGCTGCCCAGGAACAGGGCGTTGTAAAGCGGGATGGCGATGTGCCAGGACAGGATCGCACCGGACAGCACCACGATGCCGACGTTCAGGCCGACGATGTAGCCCACGCCCAGCAGCGCCGGCGACAGGCCGGTGCCGAGGTAGCCGATCACCTTGTTGTTGGCGAAATAGCCGGCGATCGCCCAGCTGTCGGGAATGACCTTGAGGCCGTTGGCGGCCGCCAGCTTGACCATGCCGCCGATGGCGGCGGAAACGCCGAGGATCTTCAGCCCCGGACCGGGGTTCTCGCCGGCCTTGAGCACTTCGGCCGCGGCCTTGCCCTCGGGGAACGGCAGCGGGTCCTCGACGATCATCGAGCGCCGCAGCGGCACCGAGAACAGCACGCCCAGCAGGCCGCCGAGGCCGGCGATGCCCAGCACCCACCAGTATTTGAAGTCCGGCCAGTAGCCCATCAGGATCAGCGCCGGGATGGTGAAGATCACGCCCGCGGCGATCGACGAGCCGGCAGAGGCGCCGGTCTGGACGATGTTGTTCTCCAGGATGGTGCCGCCGCCGAGCAGGCGCAGCACGCCCATCGAGACGACGGCGGCGGGAATGGCCGTGGCCACCGTCAGGCCGGCGAACAGGCCCAGATAGGCGTTGGCGGCGGACAGCACGACCGCCAGCACGATGGCGAGGACCACCGCGCGGAAGGTGAGCTGCGGAGGTGCAGCATTGTTCATGGAAGGTTTCCCGCTGGCAAAAAACGCTGTCACGCTAACGTCCGCTTAACGGCAAGTCCAGTCGTGCCGCAGCATGCGGCCGGCGGCGGGCAGCGCGCCAAACCGCAGGAGCGCACCGCGATGCGCAGTGGGGCTTTGCCGGTAATGCCGGTTCGCGCACTGGAATGCGCTTCGGCGGGTGGATGGCCGCGGATCGGCGCCCCGCGCCGCACCCGGCTCCTATACTTCCCACCGATTCCGCCGCCGGCTCCCCGATGCACGCCACTCCCGCCTCCCCGTCCAGAGACTTCCTCGGCCACCCCAAGGGCGTCTATGTCTGCTTCTTCACCGAGATGTGGGAGCGTTTTTCCTTCTACGGGATGAAGGCGCTGCTGCTGTTGTACCTGACCAAGTACCACCTGTTCGGCGACAAGGCCGGCCTGGACCTGCTGGGTGCCTATGGCGGGCTGGTGTATTGCGTACCGGTGTTCGGCGGCCTGCTCGCCGACCGCTGGCTGGGCATGCGCAAGGCCGTGGTGTTCGGCGGTATCCTGCTGGTGCTGGGCCATCTGGGCATGGCCTTCGAAGGCCACGCCGCGCACCATGCCGGCGGCGAGGTGGTGCGCGACGACACCGCGCTGGGCGCGACCTACCTGTCGCTGGCGCTGATCATCATGGGCGTGGGCTTCCTCAAGCCCAACATCTCCACCATCGTCGGCAAACTCTATCCGGAGAACGACCCGCGCCGCGACTCGGGCTTCTCGCTGTTCTACGCCGGCATCAACCTCGGCGCGCTGTTCGCCTCGCTGGTCTGCGGTTTCCTCGGCGAAGCCTATGGCTGGAAGTACGGCTTCGGTGCCGCCGGCATCGGCATGCTGGTCGGGCTGGCGATGTTCCTGTGGGGCCAGAAATACCTGCAGGGCCACGCCGAACCGCCGCAGCCGGCGACGCTGCGCGAGCGCGTGGCCGGGCTGCCGCGCGAATGGCTGATCTACGCCATCGCCATCGCCTGCGTGCTGCCGGTGGCGGCGCTGATGTGGGCCGCGGCCAACGGCGCATTCGCCCTGGGCGGCGAAATCAGCCTGGCGCTGATGCTGATGGTCGTGGTGCTGGGCGGGGTGCTGCTGTGGTTCGCCTGGTTCACCGGCACCCGCTGCACGCCGGTGCAGCGCCAGCAGATGATCGCGCTGATGGCGCTGATCTTCATGGCGCTGGTGTTCTTCACCCTGTACGAGCAGACCTATGGTTCGTGGGTCACCTTCACCGACCGCCTGCTGACCAAGGACCTGGTGCCGTCGCTGGTGATCCGCGACGGCACGCCGCTGCCGTGGTCGATCGCCTCGCTGCTGCTGGCGCCGCTGGGTTTCGTGGTCGCCGCGCGCCTGTCCGAGCGCGACCCTGCCTCCAATGCGCCGCGCGTGCTGTTCGCCGTCATCGTCGCGGCGATGCTGGCGATGCTGGTGCGCGACTGCCTGGTGCTGCCGCAGACCGCCGGTTCGCTGACCTACCTCGGCGCGCTGTTCCTGGTACTGCTGGCGCCGTTGTTCGCCGCGCTGTGGGCATGGCTGGACAAGCGCGGGCTGGATCCGTCCAAGCCGCTGAAGTCCTCGTTCGGGCTGGTGTTCGGCGCGCTGTCGTTCGTACCGCTGGCGCTGGCCGCGCAGCACGTCGGCGCCACCGGGCAGATGGCCAGCGTGTGGTGGCTGGTACTGGCCTACCTGGTCCTGGAGATCGGCGAGATGTGCCTGTCGCCGGTGGGCCTGTCGGCAGTCACCCAGCTCGCCGCGCCGCGCGTGGTCAGCCTGATGATGGGTACCTGGTTCCTGGCCACCGCCTTCTCCGAGACCCTGGCCGCCCTGTTCGGCAAGCTCGCCGCCATCGACGTGCCCGAAGGCGAGGTGATGGACATCGCCCAGGCCGCGGCCCGCTACGAACACCTGTTCTGGCTGCTGATGTGGATCGGCCTGGGCTGCGCCGTGCTCGCCCTGCTCGCCTCGCCGCTGCTCAAGCGGATGATGCACGGGGTGCGTTGAGCGCGCGCCATGGCGGAGACGACAACGGCGCCGCGAGGCGCCGTTGCTTCTCCTGCAGCCGGTGTATCGGGCCTACTTCGCGGTGTCGCCACCCAGGTGCCGGGAGAGGAACGTCAACAACTTGCCGTAGTACTCGCGCTGGTGTGGCTCGGTATAGAAGCCGTGGCCCTCGGTGTCGTAGTAAAGCGACTCGACCGGGACGCCGGCCTTTTTCAAGGCCGCCTCCATCATCCGGGTATGTTCGACAGGCGCGACCTCGTCCTCCCCACCCGCCGCGAGGAACACCGGGACCTTGATCCGTTCCGCCAGGCGGTTGGGTGAAACGGCCGCCAGGGCCGCCATGTCATCGCCCACCCAGTCCCTGGACCAGTTCCCGAGGCTGCGGCGCTTGCGGCCCGTCTCGCGCTGCATCATCGGCAGGTCGTAGACACCGACATAGCCGGCCGCGCAGCGATACAGCGACGGCTCCTTCGCCACCCCCATCAGCGCCGCATAAGCCCCATAACTGGCGCCATAGATGCAGATCTTCGCCCGGTCCGCGTGACCCTGCTCGATCGCCCATCGCGTGGCATCGGTCAGGTCGTCCTGCATGGTGCCGCCCCACTGCCGGGCGCCCGCCTTCTGGAACGCCAGGCCGTAGTTGCCCGACCCCCGGTAATTGACCTGCATGACGGCATAGCCGGCGGCCGCCAGCATCTGCGCATCGCTGTCGTATTGCCACGCATCGAAGATGCCGAAAGGCCCGCCATGCGGCATCACCACCATCGGCAGCGCTCCGGCCACGCCACGCGGCCGGGTCAGATAGCCATGGACGGCCAGTCCGTCACGGGCCTTGAAGGTGAACGGTTCGACATTGGCCGCCTTGTCCGGGTCTATCCAGCTGCCCCTGCTCACCACATGGGCCACTTTCTTCTGCGCCGTGTCGAACAGGTAGAAATCTCCCGGGCTGTTGCCCGACCACACCCGGATCAGCAGCAGTTTTCCATCACGGGTGCTGGACGTGATGCGGACGGACTGGCCGGGAAAGGCTGCCTCCAGACTGCGGTACTGGCGGGCTTCCGGCGAACCGTCATCGAAGAACAGGTTGCGGTGCAGCCCATCCATCACCTGCGCCCCCACCGGGATCAACGTGCCGTTGCGGTGGATGATCGACAGCGGATCGGCGCCGGCATGATGCAGCACGGTCGCGCGCACTCCGGTCGCCGGCTCCCAGGAAACAATGCGGTCGGTACCGCTGTCCTCGCCCCGGACCTGCAGGTAGGCGAGCCGGTTGTCCTGCGAGAATCCCAGCGGGATCTCGATCCGCCCGCTGGCGCTCTGCTCGTTGATCAGGCGCCAGTCACTGCCCGCGGCGTCGCGGTAATACAGCTTGCTGACGTTGTCCGTGTCGGCGCCATATGCCAGGCGGACCTCCCCGGCGCTGTCGGTGACGAAGCTCGCGCGCCGCACCGGCGCGCGCGCCAGCGGGGTACGGCGACCGCTGCGCACGTCCAGTTTCTCGGCGCGGGTGAACGGATCGTCCCCCTGCAAAGGCCACACGGAGATCACCGCGTAGCGGTCGTCACCCGGCAGCGCGTCGGTCAGGAAAGCGGCCACATCCTCGACCGTCTTCGGCTGGATGCGCGTGCCTGCGCCATTGCCCTGCACGCGGAATCCAACCAGCAGATCGGCCTGCCCTCCGTCGGCATTCATCGCATAGATCTCGCCGGTCGGCTGCGGCTGGTCGAGCATGCCGAATTTCTCGGCGATACCGATCAGCACGCGCTGGTCGTTCACCCAATCGAAGCTGTTCACGTGCGCGTTGCGGCGCGGCTTGAACACACCGGCCGCCTTGAGGTCGGTGCGCCGGAAGATCGCCAGCGCCGTGCTGTCCTCCAGCGGCACCGTGGCGGCGTAGTACTCGCCGGAAGGAGAGATCCTGATCTCCCCGAACTGGTCCTTGCGGATGAATTGCTCCAGGTCCACTGCGGCGCACGCGTCCACCGCCAACGTCGACAAGGCCAGCAGCAGCCCCCGTTTCCATGCCTTCATTCCATGCTCCCCGCCGGACATCCGGTCCATCTCACCGGGATTCTAGCCACGCGACGGGCCGGCGTACATGTAGCTCACCGGGGAGTCGGCACCACAGTGCGGGAGGGAACTGCAAGTACGCTCCGCGACGTCCTCGCCGGGTCGCGGAGCGCATGGCATGGGGACGGCGCGCCATCCACCCGCCGCCGCCGGGTCAGAAATCGATGTCCAGATTCACGTAGACCGCGCGGCCCTGGATGCCATAGATGTTCTGGTAGAACGGGTACCAGGTCATGCTCGCGTCCTTCGGTCCATAGCGGTCGAACAGGTTGGTCACGTCCACGCCCAGGCGCACGTTGTCGGTGATCTTCTTCGACAGGCCCGCGTTCCACTGCACATAGGATGGCAGCTTGGCGCTGGCCTGGTAGTTCACCCGCGCCCCGTTGCGGTAGCCATAGACACTGGCCGTCCAGTCGTCCCGGTTCCAGCCCACGGTCCAGTTGGTGCGGGAACGGAAGGCCAGCGGCTGGTCGCCGCAGCTGTAGGTCGCCGAATAGGAACACCCCATGTAGTCCTGCCAGGGGTCGCCGGCCGCGACCTGCACGTCGTAGGCCAGGGTCCGGCTGTAGCCGGCGTTGAGGCTGAAGTCGCCGTACGCGCCCCAGCTCCAGGCATACCTCAGGCTGGCATCCACGCCCTTGGTGCGCACGCCGGCCTGGTTGATCGCATCGAGGAAGTACTCGGTGACGCCACCGGCCGCATCGCGCTGCACATAAGCCAGGTAGATCGCGCACGCGCCCGAATTCGGATCGACCGCGGTGCCGTCCACGCGCCGCCCCAGCAGGCAGCTGGCGTTCTCGCTCATCAGGGTCGCGGTATCCAGGTACTGGCTCTTGCCCTTGAGCTTGATTTCCCAGTAATCGGCGCTGAGCGACAGTTTGTCAGTGACGTCCCAGACGATGCCCAGGCCGTTGGAGGTCGCGGTCTCTTCATGCAGGCGGCTGTTGTTGCCGCCTTCCACGTACCATGCGCTTTCGTGGTGATCGGAGGCGCACTGGGCCAGCCCCGCCGTCGTGGTCAGGTCCAGGCCGTCGAGGCGGCACAGGTAGTAGTTGGTGATGTAGTCGTCGTAGTTGGTCACCGGTTCGCCGTACAGCCACATGATGTTCGGCGCCATGAAGCTGGTCTGGCGGCTGGCGCGCAGCAGCAGGCTGTCGAACGGCCGCCATTCCAGGCTGGCCTGCCAGGTGGTCGCGTCGCCCACGTCGGAGATGTCGTCGTATTTGTCCCAGCGCCCGGCCACGTTCGCGACCAGGCGCTGCAGCAGCGGGATGCGGAACTCGACACCGGCGCCATAACGGTCGCGCGGCCCGCCGCCGGATACGCCGGTGTGGTTGAAGGTCTTGTCGGCGCCCGCGTACGTGCTCAGGCTGCGCCGGTCCGGCCGCAGCTCATATTTGGAATGGGAGGCTTCGAACACCGAGGCCATCTCCACGTCGCCGGCCGGCAGCGCGAACAGCGAACCACTGAGGACGAACTGCGCCTGCGCGGTCTGCGACAGGTTGCGGTTGTGGATGGTGTCCACCATCGATGCGTACTGCTCGGGACTTACCCGCCCGAACAGCACCGCCGGATCGATCCGGTACAGCGGTGCGCCGTCGACCTCGCCCAACGCCTCGCCGAACAGGTAGCGATGGACGCGGTCGGTGATCAGCTGCTTCCAGCTGCTCTTCATCTCGTCGCGCGACAGGCTCACGCTGGCATCCCAGTCGAAGCGGTCGCCGATCGTGCCGCGCACGCCGGCGTTGGCGCTGATCGTGGTCTCCTCCCATACCCGCATCGGCGCGCCGCCGATGTCGTTGGGATCGAGCGCGCGCCAGTACTCGAACTGGCCGATCTCCACGTCGTAGGCGCTGCCGGCGTTGTACAGGTACATGCTGGTGCGGTGCGCGGCCTCGCTGCGGGAACGCTGCACCAGCAGTTGCCCGTACCCCTCCACGTCGTCGCTGAAACGGAAGTGGCCCGACACGTAGGCCGACGTCTTGTCGTGCTTGTTGGCCAGCGTATCGCCGTCGTAATAGTTGGCGTTGCCGCAGGCATTGGGCAGCGCGGCGCTGGATGAGCCGTACATCGGGAAATAGTTGCGCCCCATGTTGCGGCAGGTATGTTCCAGCGCCGTCGCGGCGGTCGCCGGATCGACGTCGCCGGCGTAGAGCAGGCGGCCGTCCTTGCCCAGCCAGTAATAGTCGTTGTAGCCGGCATCCATCAACGCGGTGTCCAGCCCGAAAGTGGGGCGGTCGGTGCCGGCATTGCCCGGCGCGTTCATGCCGGTGCGGATGATGTTGCCGCGCTGCCAGGAGAAGATCGGCTCGCGGTTGAGCTGTTCGAACGCATAGGTGACGCTGCCGCGGTCCCACGCCTTGCCGCCGCTGAACTGGAACTGCCCGGTATCGCCGCCCCCGCGCGTCGTGGTCCCGCCGCGCACGCGCAGGTGGTTACCCTCCCAGTTGTCGCGGGTGACGATGTTGACCACGCCGGCGACGGCGTCGGAACCATAGATGGCCGACGCGCCGCCGTTGAGCACCTCGATGCGCTCGACCACCACCGCCGGAATGCTGCCCACGCTCACGCCGGTGGATGCGGCGCCCGAACTGGCCGCGTACTCGGTCATGCGCTTGCCGTTGAGCAGGATCAGCTGGTAGCCGACGCCCAGTCCGCGCAGGTTGAGGAACGAGGCATCGGGTTGGGTGGAGCTGGCGTTGAATTCGCCGCCGACGACATCGCCGTTGAACTGGGTCAGGGTCTGCAGCGCTTCGGCCACCGTGCTGTAGCCCTGCTTCTTGATGTCCTCACCGGTGATCACCACCACCGGCGACGGGCCTTCGACTTCGGCGCGCTTGATGCGCGAGCCGGTGACCTCGACCTTGTCCAGGGTGCGGGCGGCATCGGTGCTTTCGCCGCCTTCGCGGGTCGCGGCCGGCGTCGCCTGCTGGGCATGCGCGGCGCCGGCGGCCAATGCCGCGGCGGGCATCGCCAGGACCATGAGGATCGCCACTCCCAGGCGACGGCGCTGCGGTTGTTGGTGGCGGCTGGACATCATGGTTCGTCTCCCCGGTTGCTCGGCATGAATCGGCTGGGTGGCGTTGCGGCGATGGCGATATGTGGCGCAGGACGCTCCTGTCCTGCTTCCGGGCACGGACGCGGTTGTCGGCGCTGCACCTGGCAACGCCGGATGCCATGCCCGACCCGGAAGGTTCCGGTCGCACGGCGGCAGCCGTCGCGGCGAGCCTGCGGGCCGCGTTTTCCCGGAACGTGCCATCGATCCTAGGCGCTGCCCGGCCGGCCGCGCATCGGGAGAAACCCCGATTCTTCGCACGCGGAAGCGACTTTCGCAGGCATCGGCCGGTCGCATCGGAAACAATGAAAAACAGCTTGAAAAAAGCATCTTCAAACCGCCTTGATGCGCTCGCGGATGCGGTATGGTTGCCGCGGCCGGCATGCATGACAGCAATGCGGAATCCGTCCATGGCGCCCTGCGTACCGCGCTTTCCGATCGCTCCGCGCCCGCAGGCGCCGCGATGCACGGCAGTCACCACCTTTTCGAACAGACCGGGGAAAAGATGAAGATCCAGGCACCTCGCGCGACCATTCTGGCGCTCGCGCTGTTCTCCATCGCAGACGCGCACGCGCAGCCCGCTGCTCCGGCGCCCGCCGCCAGCCGCGGCTGCGGCATGGCCGCATCCGCCGAAACGGGCGATGCGCTGGCCAGGCGCGAAGCATTCGATGCGGCGATGCGCGCCCACGCCATTCCCGGCGCGCAGTTGATCCATACGCGCGGGGGAATCTCCGAGGCGTATTGCCATGGCGTACTGAAAAGCGGCACGGCGGCGAAGGTAGGCGGCGATACGGTTTTCCAGGCAGCCTCGCTGTCCAAGGTCGTCGGCGCCTACATCGCGCTGCGCCTGGTCGATGAAGGGAAACTCGACCTGGACACGCCGCTGTGGGATTACTGGCATTCGGAAAGAACCCGGGACAACCCGCTAGCGCGCAGGATCACCGCGCGCATGGTGCTCAACCACACCAGCGGACTGCGCAACTGGCAGATATCGCCGTCGGATCCGGCGATCGACCGCACGCCGCTGGAAAGCAGATTCGCGCCCGGCGAGCACTACGCCTATTCCGGCGAGGGCTTCTACCTGCTGCAGCGCACCCTCGAACACATCACCGGGTCGAGCTGGAACGCGCTAGCCGCGCGCGAGGTGTTCTCGCGGTTCGACATGCCCAGCAGCAGTTACCTCACCGACCACGCCTTCGACGCGCGCAACGCATCCGGCCACGACAAGGACGGCACGCCCGAACCGGACCGTGTGTTCGCCTGGGAGAACACGGCGTGGACGCTGGTCACCAACGCCCACGACTACGACAACTTCATCCAGAAGGCGCTGTATCGCGGCGAAGGACTGAAGCCGGCCACGCACGCGCTGATGTTCGCGCCCTCCAGCGATGCCGACGATCCGGCCTCGCCCAGCCCGGCCGACCCGTTCATCGCCTGGGGACTCGGCGTCGGCCTGCAGGACGCCGACGGCAGGCAACTGGTCTGGCACTGGGGCGACAACCCCGGCTTCAAGGCGCTGTTCATGCTCGACCCGGCCAGCGGCGAGAGCCTGGTGCTGTTCACCAACAGCGAGAACGGGCCGGCCGCCTACAAGCAGGTACTGCGCGCGTTCATGGGGCCGGGCGACTACCCGGCCGTCGACTGGTCAAGCGCGCAGGACTGAAGCCGCATGCGGAAGGCCGGCCGCGGACATGCCGCGACCGGCCTGGTGGTTGCGATCAACGCGCGCTCAACCCCAGAGCGCCGGTTCCGGCATCGACATGCGCCCGCGCTGGTAGACGATGCCGCCCGGCCAATCCTCGGCCTGCAGCCAGGGGCCGTCCAGGTCACAGACTTCGCACAGCTGCGCCAGCACCATGCCCGGTGCGACCGACACCGAACCGCCCAGCATGCAGCCCACCATGAGCCGGAAACCCGCCGCGCGCGCCGCCGCGGCCAGCTCCAGCGCGGCGGTGAGGCCGCCGGTCTTGTCCAGCTTGATGTTGACGAACTGGTAGCGGCCGACCAGTCCCGGGAGATCGTCCAGCGTGGACAGCGCTTCGTCGGCGCAGACCGGAATCGCGCCGTCGTAGCCGCGCAGTCCGTCGCTGTGCGCCACCGCTACCGGCTGCTCGAGCAGGTCCACGCCGAACGGCCGCAGGGCCGGTACGTAAGCCCGCAGTTCGTCCACGCTCCACGACTGGTTGGCATCGACGATCAACCGCGCCCGCGGCGCGCCGCGGCGCCCCGCGGCCCCCGCGGCCAGCGGCGAGCCCTTGCCCACCTTCACCGTGAGCCACGGGTAGTCGGC
>NZ_JASCOS010000069.1:0-19089 GCF_029959705.1 Stenotrophomonas sp. PS02297
GGCGCCAGCTGGTACAGCAAGGCGCCGCCGGCCGGCGGCGGGGGCGCGTGCTGGGCGGCGGCCGCTTCCGCCTGCTGCACGTGCGCAGCCCGCAGGCCGTACGCCGCGACATCGCCGCGCCGGACCTGCCGCCCGGCCTGGCCGCGCTGGCGCGCCCGGACGCGGAACCGGCGCTGTGGAACAACGGCCCGGACTGGTGGCTGCTGGAAGCGGCCGACGAAACCGCGCTGCGCCGCTACCGGCCCGAGCTGGCCGCCATCGCCGCCCTGCCCGGCAACGGCAAGCTCGCCGTGTTCGCCGCCGCGGCACGACCCGATGTCGGCTACCAGTACGTGGTGCGCGCCTTCGCCCCGGGCGTGGGCATCGACGAAGACCCGGTGACCGGCAGCGCCAACGCGCTGGTCGCCGCGCACCTGCTCGCACAGGGCCGGCTCGCGCCGGGGCAGCAGTACCGCGCCAGCCAGGGCCGCGAGCGCGGCCGCAACGGCGAGGTTCACGTGCAGATCGACGCCGACGGCCATGTCTGGATCGGCGGCGAAGTGCAGCCGGTCATCGACGGCCATCTCGACTGGTAACAGCCCTTGCATTGCCCCGTAGGAGCGCACTTCGGTGCGCGATGGAGCCTTCCTTTTAAATCCCCGCACAGGGATGTGCGGGCTGTCGCGGAGGGATCCGCATGACAGCCCATCGCGCGCTGACGTTCGCTCCTGCACCTATCTCCCACATCCGATGGAATTCCCCATGACCACCCGCCGCTTCCTGCAACTGGACGTCTTCGCCCCGCGCCCCGGCACCGGCAACCCGCTGGCCGTGGTGCTCGACGCCGACGGCCTGGACGATGCCGCCATGCAGGCCATCGCCCGCTGGACCCGCCTGCCGGAAACCACCTTCGTGTTCGCGCCCACCGCACCGGGCAGCAGCTACCGCACCCGCATGTTCGCGCCGCAGAAGGAAGTGCCTTTCGCCGGCCATCCCAGCGTCGGCAGCGCGCATGCGGTACTGGAATGCGGCCTGGCCGAACCGGTCGACGGCCTGCTGGTGCAGGACGGCATCGCCGGCCAGCTGCCGCTGCGCGTCGACGAAACCGACGGCGTGCGCCGCATCGCCATCCGCACCCCGCGCGCATCGGTGGCGGAGGTTGTGGACGCGGACGACCCGCGCCTGCGCCCGGCCATCGCTGGCTGGACGCTCGGCGCGCTGCCGCCGGTGCTGATGGACGGCGGCCGCCGCTGGTGGCTGGTGGAACTGGCCGACGAAGCCACGCTGCGCGCCCTCGTTCCCGACTGGGACGCCATCGCCACGCTGGCCGAGGCCACCGGCGCGATGGGCGTGTTCGCCTACGCGCGCAGCGGCGGCCAGTCCCACGACCTGGCGGTGCGCGCCTTCGTCGGCAACGGCCGCCGCTTCGAGGACGCCGCCTCCGGCGCGGCCAATGCGGTGCTCGCCGCGTGGCTGGACGAACGCGGCGCCCTGCCCGGCAGCGACAGGCGCTACACCACCAGCCAGGGCCGCGAAGTCGGCCACGACGCGCTGCTGGAGCTGCGCATCGACGAACGCGGCGACGTATGGTCCGGCGGGCAGGTACAGACGGTGATCCGCGGAACCATCGACTGGTAGGCCGGTCACAGCAGCACACTCCAGGCGGATCGAACCCATGCGTCGATGGATGCTGCTGTTGTCCCTGCTCCTTGCATGCATGCCCACGTTGGCGCTGGAGCCGGCCTCTCCGCAACGCATCCTGTTCGTCGGCAACAGCCTGACCTATGTCGGCAACCTGCCGGCCACCTTCGCCGCGATGGCCAAGGCCAACGGGCACGATGTCCGCAGTGCGATGATCGTGCAGGGCGGCGCCACGCTTGCCCAGCGCGTGGCCGATGGCTCCGTGCAACGGGCGCTGGCCAGTTACAGGCCGGCGGTGCTCGTCCTGCAGGAACGCGGTGGCGACCTGATGTGCCTGCCCGACGAGGATGCCTGCCGACAGTCCCGGCAGGCGGTGCGGACGCTGGCCCGGGCCGGTCGCGAAGCCGGCGCGCGGGTGCTGCTGCTGGGCAGCTACCAGTCCCATCCCCGCGCCTCGGCGGCGATTGTCGGGAACGAACGCGCCGCCGCCACGCAGGCCGGCATCGGCTATGTCGAGATTTCAGAAAGCCTGCGCCGGCTGTCCGGCGAAGCCGGCTCGCTTGCCTGGCACGACGCCGACGGCGTGCACCCCGGGCCGGCGCTGACCCTGCTGGATGCGATCCAGCTGCATCGCGCGTTGTTCGGCGCATTCCCCACGCAGGGCTTTGAGGTGGCCGCGCCGATCTATACGCCCGGCAGCGGGTTGCACGCCGAACTGCGCGATGCCGACGCGGCCGCGCCACGGCCAGCGGAAACGCCGCAGGGCATCCGTCATGACAACGCGATGATCGGGCGACTCAATTCGATGCTGGATTGAGGCAGCTCTCGCAGCAGCGTCCTTCAGTGCGCGGAAAAACCGTCATACGGCTCCCTCCGCAACAGCCCGCGCATCCATGTACAGGAAGCTCCATCGCGCACTGAAGGACGCTCCTGCGAATGCACGGGCGTTTCCGCCAACGCATTGCCTCAACGCGAGGCGCGCAGCGCCTGCTGTTCGATCAGGGTGAGCGCGACGTTGTCGCGCAGGTAGGCCGGCTGCACAAGCTCCGGGGCGATGCCCTCGCCGCGGGCAAAGGCCGGTACGGCGATCTTCAGCACGTCCGATGCGCGCGGCAGCGCCTGCGCGTCGAGCGACGACAACCGGGCCTGCAGGCGCGTGGCGAGCAGGCCGTCCGCTGCGCCGAAACCGGTGCCCACGCCCGCCCAGCGGCTGCCGTCCTCGGGCAGTTGCAGCGCGTCCGGTGCGATCACCGCTTCGGCGCCCTGCCCCTGCATCACGCCATCGGCACCGCGCACGCAGCGCGCGGCGTAGACCTCGCCCATGCGCGCGTCGATGCAGGCCAGCACGTGCGTGGCATCGTCCGGCGCCCGCATCGCCAGCACCTGCAGGGTGGACACCGGCAGCAGCGGCCGATCCAGCGCCAGCGCGATGCCCTGGGCGATGGCGATGGCCAGGCGCACGCCGGTGAAGGCGCCGGGGCCGCGCCCCAGGGCGATGGCGTCCAGCTGCGCGCGGGCGATGCCGGCTTCGGCCAGCAGTTGCTCCGCCCACGGCAGCGTCAGTTCCGCATGCCGGCGCGGCGCGATCTCGAAGCGTTCCAGCACCTGCCCATCGACATGCAGGGCGACGGAACAGGCTTCGGTGGCGGTTTCCAGGGCGAGCAGCTTCATGGGGTCACATCGGGGTCGGGAGAGGACGGCATGGCGGTTTCCACGGCCGGCGCGTCGGCATCGGGCTGCCATTGTCGCGCAAAGAACGCCTGCACATCGGCCAGCTCGCGGGTGCGGCGGAACGGCGGCAGCGAATCCAGGAACACGCGCCCGTAGCCGCGGCTGAGCAGGCGCGGGTCGCACAGCACCAGCACGCCGCGGTCGGTTTCGCTGCGGATCAGCCGGCCCACGCCCTGCTTGAGCGCGATCACCGCCTGCGGCAGCTGTTCGTCGCGGAACGGGTTGCCGCCCTCGCGGCGGATCGCGTCCAGCCGCGCCTCGTACACCGGATCGTCCGGCGCGGCGAAGGGCAGCTTGTCGATCACCACCACGCTCAGCGCGTCGCCGGCCACGTCCACGCCTTCGCGGAAACTGGCCGAGCCGAGCAGCACGCCATTGCCCGAATCGCGGAACCGCTGCAGCAGGCTGGCACGCGGCGCCTCGCCCTGCACGAACAGCGGCCACGGCCCGCCGCGCAGCGCGTCGGCGGCCTCGCGCAGCGCGCGGTGCGAGGCGAACAGCAGGAAGGCGCGGCCCTGCGAGGCTTCCAGCACCGGCCGCAGGGTGGCGATCAGCGCGGCGCCGAAACCGCGCGCAGCCGGATCGGGCAGCTGCTTGGGCAGGTAGCACAGCGCCTGCACCGGCCAGTCGAACGGGCTGGGCTGGACCAGCGTGTCCGGATCATCCAGGCCCAGGCGCGCGGCCAGATGGTCGAAGGCGCCATCGACGGTGAGCGTGGCCGAGGTGAACACCCAGGCGGCCAGCGAGCGCTGGCGGTGTTCGCGCAGCGGCCCGGAAACGTCCAGCGGCGTGCGCTGGCAGCGGAAACCGCGCTGGGTCAGTTCGTACCAGAGCACGTCGTTGCCGTCGCCGGCCGCGCTGGCGTCATCGCTCTCGAAATCGGGCAGCGGCGCGTCCTCGCCCAGCCAGCGTGCCAGCCGCGCCACGCCTTCGCAGGCGCGCGCGTGGCAGGCATCCAGGCCCGGCGAGGTCTCGCGCACGCCGGCCAGCGCATCGCGCAGCTGCGCCAGCGCCGCGGCCAGCACGTCGAATCCGTCGGCCACGTCCGGTACCGCCAGCGCGCGCCATTGCGTGCCGCGCGGCGGCAGCTGTTCCATCGCCGCGCGCAACTGCCGCAGCGCCATTTCCAGCGTGGCCACGGGCTGCTGCAGTGCCGGTTGCGCGCCGGCCACGCCGCGGCATTCGGCCAGGCAGTCGCGCGCCAGCTCCTGCCAAGGGCGCATGCCGAAGCCCTCGCCGAAGAAATTGGCCGCCAGTTCCGGCAGCTGGTGCGCCTCGTCGATCACGAATGCCTGCGCGCCCGGCAGGATTTCGCCGAAGCCTTCCTGCTTGAGCGCCAGGTCGGCCAGCAGCAGGTGGTGGTTGACCACGACCAGGTCGGCCTCCTGCGCGCGTTGCCGCGCCTGCACCACGCAGCAGTCGCCCCAGAACGGGCAATCGCTGCCCAGGCAGTTGTCGACGGTGGAGGTGACCATCGGCAGCAGCGGCGAGTCGTCGGCCAGCCCGTCCAGTTCGGCCACGTCGCCATGTTTCGTGCGGCCGGCCCAGGCGACGATGCGCTGGAACTGCGCCGCCTGTTCGGGCGAGGCGAAACGCGGCTCGCCGCGCGCCTGGTCCAACCGGTAGCGGCACAGGTAGTTGGCGCGGCCCTTGAGCAGCGCGCTGCGGTGGCCGACGCCGAGCGCGGCGCGCACGCGCGGCAGGTCGCGGTGGTAGAGCTGGTCCTGCAGCGCGCGGGTACCGGTGCTGACGATGGTCTTCAGCCCGGACAGCAGCGCCGGCACCAGGTAGGCGAAGGTCTTGCCGGTGCCGGTGCCGGCCTCGGCAAGCAATACGTCGCGCTGCTGGAACGCGTCGGCGATGGCCTCGGCCAGCCGCAGCTGCGCCGCACGCGGGGTGAAGGCGTCCAGTTGCCGCGCGAGCGCCCCGCCCTCGCTGAGGGCTTCACGGCTGGCGGTTGCTAACGACATCGGAATCCGTGGAAAAAGGCGGGGACGGCCCTGCCCTCAATACCGCTTGATCCCGGGCACCGTGCAGCCTTCGATCTGCGCATGTGCCGAGGCGGCGTTTTCCTTCTCGGCGCGGGCCAGGTGCGCCTGCTCGATGGTGGCCCAATGGCGGCGGCACAGCGGGCCGGTACGCGAACCCAGCGAGACCGCCTTGCGCGCCAGCGTCTCGGCGCGGCTCCAGTCGCCCTGCAGCAGCGCGATCTCGGCGCGCTCCTGCAGGATGCCCGGGTCGTCCTCGACCAGCAGCAGCGCCTGGTTCAGCGCATCGGCGGCACCGGCCAGGTCGCCGGCATCGCGGCGCTCGCCGGCGATCTCGCGCAGGTCGTCCACCTGCGGATCGCGCACCGGCTGCACCGACACTTCCTTGTCGTCGGCACCGGCGGCGGTGAGCACCGCGGCCATGCGCTGCGCGGGCGTGGTCGTATCGACCACCGGCGGCGGCGGGGGCGGCGTGCTGGTGCAGGCGGCAAGGGCGAGGGAAACGGCCAGGACGGCCAGTGCGCGGTGGATCGGAAGCATGCTGTTCATGCCGGCATTATCGCGCAGGCGCGTCTGAAGGCGTGCTGGACGCCGGCGCCGGTTCCTTGCGGTCCAGCCCGAACCAGCTGCGCCAGCCGCCGCCTTCCTGCGCTTCTTCTTCCGGCGCCGCCTGCGGCGCGCAGGGCACGTAACCCGGGGCGAAACCGGCGACGAACGGGAAGCGGCGCGCACCGGGGCAGCCTTCGTCGGTGCTGCTGTTGCCCTCGGCGGCCACGTACTGCCAGTCCAGGCCCTTGCTGCTCACGCGCAGCGGCCGGCTCGGCAGGTTGCGGAAGATGCCCGCCCACACCCGCATCGAAGCCGTCGCGCCGTACAGGCCGGCCTGCTCGTTCTGGTCGTTGCCCATCCAGATCACCGCCAGGTGGTCGCCGGTATAGCCGGCGTACCAGCTGTCGCGGCCATCGTTGGTGGTGCCGGTCTTGCCGGCCGGCTGCAGCCGGCCCAGGCCATCGGCATTGAGCCCGGCCGCGGTGCCGCTGGCCACCACCTGCTGCAGCGCCACGCTGATCAGGTTGGCGGCGATGGAATCGCCCTCCTGCGCCGGTGCCGGGGTCTTGTCATAACGCTTGAGCAGCTTGCCCTGGGCATCGACCACGCCGCGCACCGCGTGCAGCGGCTGGATTTCGCCGCCGGAGGCCAGGAACTGGTACAGCTGTGCCATGCCGTAAGGGCTCTGGTCGGTCGAGCCCAGGATCACCGCCGGATTGGCCTCGGCCTTGAGCCCGGCCAGCACGTGGATCAGCTGGGTCACCCGCTCCGGCCCGACCTGCATGCCGACCCGCACCGTGGCCTGGTTGTAGGAACGGGCCAGCGCGTCGATCAGGCGCACCGTGCCATGGCTGCGGTTGTCGGCGTTGCCCGGGGTCCAGTTGCGCCCGCGGCTGAGCTGCACCGTGACCGGTGTGTCCTCGACCCACGAGGCCAGCGACCAGCGGTCCGGCTGCGCCAGCGCCAACAGGTAGACGAACGGCTTGAGCAGCGAGCCGACCGGACGCTGCGCATCGATGGCGCGGTTGAAGCCCGGTTCGGCCACGTCGCGGCTGCCGACCACCGCCAGCACGTCGCCGTTGTGCACGTCGGTCAGCACCATGCCGGCCTGCAGCTCCGGCCGGCGCTTGCTCTCCAGCGACTTGACGGTATGCGCCACCGCGCCCTCGGCATAGGCCTGGGCCGAAGGCGACATGCCGGTGAAGACGTTCAGGCCGGCGCCCTGCAGGGTGCTTTCCGGATAGTCGTGGCCGAGCTGGCGGCGCACCAGGTCGATGTAGGCGGGAAAACGGTTGGCCGCGACCAGCCCCGGCACCTTCGGCACGCCCAGTGGCGCCTTCAGCGCACGCTGGTATTCGGCCTCGTCGATCAGCCCGTTCTCGTGCAGCTTGCCGAGCACGAAATCGCGCCGGTCCAGCGCGCGCTCGGGATTGCGCCGCGGGTCGTAATAGGACGGCCCCTTCACCAGCCCGATCAGCAGCGCCACCTGTTCGGTGGTCAGCGCATTGAGGTCGCGCCCGAACCAGAACTCGGCGCCCGAGGCCACGCCATGGATGGCCTGGCTGCCGCGCTGCCCGAGGTAGACCTGGTTGAGGTAGGCCTCCAGGATCACCGGCTTGTCGTAGCGCGCTTCCATGATCAGCGCGTACAGCACCTCGTTGAACTTGCGGGTGACGGTCTGTTCCTTGCCGATGCCGAGCAGGCCGCTGCGCGCCAGCTGCTGGGTCAGCGTGCTGGCGCCCTGCCGGACCTTGCCGCCGGAGCGCACCGTCACCCAGACCGCGCGCGCGATGCCGCTCAGGTCGATGCCGTGGTGGCTGTTGAAATCCTTGTCCTCCACCGCCTGCAGGCCGGTGACCAGCAGTTCCGGGGTTTCGGCGATGCGCACCAGCCGCCGCTCCTCCTGCTTCTGCCCGTACAGCGTGGCGATGCGCGCCGGATCCAGCCGCGCGGCCTTCAGCGCCTTGCGTTCGGCACCGTCGCGCAGCGACGCCACCTGCCCGCCGGAGACGACCGCCTCGACCTGGCGCGGCGCCACCCGCCCGTCCACATCGACATAGCCGCGGCTGGAAATGGTGAAGCGGCCGTCCTGCAGGCGGTAGGTGCCCGGGCTCCTGCCGACGCCGTCGTCGCGGTAGGCCGAGGCTGCCAGTTCGGTCTTGAGCGTATTGGCGTCCATCGCCAGCCCCGGCGCCAGCACCAGCGGCCGCGCGTAGACGCGGGTCGGGATCTGCCAGCGCAGTTCGCCGAAGCGCTGGGTCACCTGGGAGTTCAGGTACAGCGTGTAGGGAATCAGGAAGCCCAGGCCCAGGGCCGCTGCCGCCAGGCCCCAGGTGATCAGCCGGCTGCGCCAGGGCATGCCGGGATCGTCGGAATCGTCGTCCAGTTCGTCGGAATCGTAGCGTCGCGGCACGGGGATGCGAGAATGTAGGTTCAGGCGAGTCTAACGCAGCCTCGTGCCGCGGCACGGTTGCCGGCCCCCACCTGCTTAAGCTGGAGTTGCAACCGAATGTCGATGTCCCCCGCCGATGCGCGTTACCACCTCGCCCGCATCGTCGGCCTGATCCGCCGCGGCCTGGCCAGCCTGCACACCCGCGGCTGGCGCGCGACCCTGCAGCGCGTCGGCGTGCACCTGCGGCGGCAACCGCCACCCCGGCGCGAACCGCTGTTCGTACCGGCGGACACCCCGTTCGCGCCCTTCGCCGTTCCCGCCAGCGATGAACCGGTGGCCAGCATCATCATCCCGGTCTACAACCATGCCCGGCATACGCTGGCCTGCCTGCGCGCGCTGAGTGCGCATCCGCCGGCGGCGGCCTGCGAGATCCTGGTGATCGACGACGGCAGCGGCGACGAGACCGGCGACTGGATGGCACAGGTCGAAGGCCTGCGCTACCACCGCCGCGCGGAGAACGGCGGCTTCATCGCCGCCTGCAACGACGGCCTGCGGCTGGCGCGCGGCCAGTACGCGGTGCTGCTGAACAACGACACCGTGCCGCAGCCGGGCTGGCTGGACGCCCTGCTGGATACCTTCGCGCGGGTCCCGGAGGCCGGCCTGGTCGGCGCCCAGCTGCTGTACCCGGACGGCCGCCTGCAGGAGTCGGGCGGCATCGCGTTCGACGACGGCAGCTGCTGGAGCTATGGCCGCTTCGAATCGGCCGAGGACCCGCGCTACGCCAGCCTGCGCGACACCGATTACTGCTCCGGCGCGGCGCTGGCCGTTCCCCGCGCCCTGTTCGAGGAACTCGGCGGGCTGGACACGCGCTATGCGCCGGCCTACTACGAGGACACCGACCTGGCGTTCAAGGTGCGCGCCGCCGGCCGCCGCGTGCTGGTGCAGCCGGCCAGCCGCGTCGTGCACGACGAGGGCACCAGCAACGGCACCGATACCGGCAGCGGCATCAAGGCCTGGCAGGTCCGCAACCAGTCGGTGTTCGCCGACAAGTGGCGTACCGCGCTGGCGCTGCAGCTGCCGGCCGGCAGCGTGCCCGGTCCCGCGCTGCTGCACCGTGGCCAGCGGCAGGTGCTGATCATCGACGAAGCGGTGCCGCGCCCGGACCGCGACTCGGCCTCGCTGCGCCAGTTCAACCTGATCCGCATGCTGCTGGCCGGCGGCGCGCACGTGGCGTTCCTGCCGACCCGCGGCGAACACGGCGGCGCGGCCACCGAAGCGCTGCAGGCGCTGGGCGTGGAGGTGTGGCACGCGCCGTGGATGAAGAGCGTGGGCGCATGGCTGCGCGCGCACGGCCGCCGCTTCCAGGTGGCGATGCTGGTGCGCCACCACGTCGCCCACGAGTGCCTGCCGCTGCTGCGGCGCGATGCACCGCAGGCGCGCACCGTGTTCGACACGGTGGACCTGCACTACCTGCGCGAACGCCGCGGCGCCGAGCTGGCCGGCGATCCGCGCCTGGCGCGCAGCGCCGAGCGCACCCGCGCCAGCGAACTGGCGGTGATGGCCGCGACCGATGTCACCCTGCTGGTCAGCGCGGCGGAGAAGGAGCAGCTGGCCATCGACGCGCCGCGGGTGCGGGTGGAGCTGCTGTCCAACCTGCACGAGGTCGCCGGGCAGGGCCTGGACTGGGCGCAGCGGCACGACCTGGTGTTCGTCGGCGGCTTCCGCCACCCGCCGAACCTGGATGCGATGCAGTGGTTCATCGGCGAGGTGTTCCCGCTGATCCGGCAACGCCTGCCGCAGGTCCGCTTCCACTGCATCGGCGCCGACGTGCCCGACAGCCTGCAGGCGCTGGCGGCCACGCAGCCCGGCGTGCAGGTGCACGGCTACGTGCCCGACGTGGTGCCGTGGATGGCCGGCGGCCGCATCGCGGTGGCGCCGCTGCGCTTCGGCGCCGGGGTCAAGGGCAAGATCAACCTGAGCATGGCCCACGGCCAGCCGGTGGTGGGCACGCATTGCGCGGCAGAAGGCATGCACCTGCGCGACGGCCAGGACGTACTGGTCGCCGACAGCGCCGAAGCCTTCGCCGATGCGGTGGTGCGGCTGCACGACGATGAGGCCCTGTGGCGGCGGCTGTCGGCCAACGGCCTGCGCAACATCGCCCATCACTTCTCGATGGATGCCGCACGCGCGACCGTGGCGCGGGTGTTTCTGGAGCCGGAACGCAGTGAATAGGGGCTGGAAGCCAGCAGAGGCGACAGCCGCTGCCGTGCGGCTTGCTGCCCTCCCTGGTTCCTGGCAGCCGCGTCGCTGACGTTTCGCATTGCCCGGCCGTGGGATGGGTGCCGTGCGGGTGCGCGGCCAAGCGTTTCCAGGGGCAGCCGCGCCGAGGCGTAAAACCAGCGAAGGTCGCAGCGCACGACGGCCGCCTTTGCTGGTTACGGTTTCCCGTCCACCGCGCTCCTAGCGCTTCGCATTGCCCAGCCGCTCGGCGAATGCCGGCAGCTCCGGAGTCGCCGCATCGAGTTCGCGCGCCTGTTCCAGCGCGCGGCTGGCGAAGGCGACGTCGCCAGCGCCCAGCCGTTCGCTGCCGACCGCCAGCCAGCGCTGCGCCAGCCGGCGCCGCGCGGCCGGCAGCAGCGGATCGCCCGGCGCCAGCGCCTGCCAGGCGTCCAGGCAGGTCCGCGCGGCCTGCAGGCGGTTGCCCTGCAGGTTGCCGTCCAGGCAGTGGCGCGCGGCTGGCAGGATGCGGGCGCCGGCCTGCTTCACCCGTGCGTCGCGGGGCGCAAGCGCCTGTGCGGCCTTGAAGCGGTCGTAGGCGCTGGCGCCCGGCGGCAGCAACCATTGCCCCTGCGCCGCGGCGCTTTCCACCTGCGCAAGCAGCGCATGCAGCCTGCGCTCGCGCTCGGCTGCCGGCATCCGGGTTTCCAGCGCCTGCCGCGCGCCCTGCGCGCGCTGCAGCGCCTGCGCGGCGGCCGCGACCTCGGGAATGTCCGGCGCCAGCGCGCGCGCCTGTTCCAGCGCCTGCCCGGCCTGTTCGAAGTGGAAATCACCGGCCAGCCGCGCGGCTTCGCCGGCCCACGCCCGCGCGACCCGCTGCAGCCCCTGCCGCGCCGCCGGGTCGTCCCCCACCGCCAGCACCTGCGCGTATCCCTCCGCAGCCTGGCGCAGGCGCCCGCGCGCCAGATCGCGCGCGGCCTGGCCGCGGCGGCGGTCCAGGGCCATGTTCAGCGCGGCGCGGGCGGCAGGCAGTTCGGCGTGGCCGGCGTCATAGCTTTCCACCTGGTGCAGCAGGCGCGCAGCCGCCTCCGTCTCGTTCCGCTGCGCCGCCGCCATGGAGGCGGCCAGCAGGTCGGACAGGGCGTCGTCGCGCCCCTGCAGCGCCTGCAGATGTTCGGGCCGCACCGCCAGCACCCGTTGGTACAGCGGCAACGCGCTGTCCGCGCCATCGTCCAGCCGGCCCCGCGCCTGCGCCGCCTCGGCGCGCCGCAGCAGGTCGTCGACGCTGTCCGGCTCCTGCGCCTGGCGATGCAGGCGCGAGGCGATGGCGTCCAGCTGCGCCTGGGGTACCTGCAGTTGCCGCGCCAGTTCCAGCGCCGTACGCGCGGCGGGCACGTTGCCGGCCTCCAACTGCTGCCGCGCCTGCTCCAGCGCCTTGCGCCCGGTATCGGCCAGGGCATCGCGCACGTCGCCACGATCCGGGTCCAGCGCCGCCGCCGCGTCGAACAGTTCGCGCGCGCCGCTGCCATCGGCCGCGGTCAGGCGCCCCTGGCGCAATGCCCGCTGCCCATCGTCCAGCAACTGCTGGATCTTCGTCTCCGGCCACAGCAGGTTCGCCAGCGGCTGCCGGAACAGGGCCAACAGCAGCGCCAGCACCGCGACCACGATGGCGATCGAACGCCAGGCGCGCGGACTGTCCCAGCCGCGCGCCACCCACCAGCGCCCATACAGGCGCAGGCGGCCGGCGAACAGCGACAGCCATCGTGGAAGGGGGAGACGCCGGTTGTGCATGCGGCCAGCCTAGCAGTCCGTCATGCCGCGATGCGTTGCTGCCAGGCTTCAGCCCATGCGCCGCGCTTCGTCCACGCCCGGCAAGGCGTCGAGTTTTCCCAGCAGCGTGGACAGCTGGCCGTAGTCGCTCACCTTCAGCCGCAGGCGCAGTTGCATGCGGCCGCTGTCGCGCAGCGGGTCGCTGTTGATGTCGAGCACGTAGGCGTCTTCCTGCGCGATCAGGTTGGTGATGTCTTTCAGCAGCCAGCGCCGGTCCATCGCGCGGACCATCACATCCACCTCGTAACCGGAACCCGCGCGCCCCCACTCCACCGGCAGCACGCGCTCGGGATGCGCGGCCGACAGCCGCGCCAGCGCCGGACAGTCGGCGCGGTGTACGGTGACGCCGCGGGTGCGGGTGAGATAGCCGGCGATGGGTTCGCCGGCCACCGGCTGGCAGCAGCGCGCCAGCTGCACCAGCAGGTTGCCCACGCCCTGCACGGTGAAATCGGAGCGGCCGATGCCCTCGCGGCGCGCGGTCGGCCGCGGCAGCGGCGGTGTCGCCGGCGCCGGCTGGCTCTTCTCCTTCTCGGCCTCCAGCAGCGCGCGGCTGACCTGGCTGGGCCCGGTGTCGCCGAGCGCGACCTGGATGTACAGGTCGTCGATGCCGTCGGCATGGAAACGCTTCGCCGCCACCATCAGGTCGGCCTGCTGCAGCCCCAGCCGCTTGAGCTCGCGCTCCAGCAGCTCGCGCCCGGCCTGCACGTTGCGCGCGCGGTCGAGCTTGTGGAACCAGGTACGCACCTTCTCGCGCGAACGGTTGCTGGCGAGGAAGCCGTTGGCCGGCAGCAGCCAGTCGCGGCGCGGGTCGGCCTCCCTGGCGGTCATGATCTCGACGCGGTCGCCGCTGCGCAGGCGGTAGGTCAGCGGCACGATGCGGCCGTTGACCTTGGCGCCGCGGCAGCGGTGCCCGACCATGGTGTGCACGTGGTAGGCGAAATCCAGCGGCGTGGCGCCGGCCGGCAGGTCCATCACCTCGCCCTTGGGGCTGAGCGCGTAGACCCGGTCCTCGATCAGCTCGGCATCCAGCGCGCCGGCCAGGTCCTCGGGATGGGCCGCGTCCTGCGCCTGCTCCAGCAGCTGCCGCATCCAGGTGATCTTGCGGTCGAAGGCCTTCTCCGCGCCCTTGCCGCCTTCCTTGTACTTCCAGTGCGCGGCTACGCCCAGTTCGGCCTGCGCGTGCATCTCGTGGGTGCGGATCTGCACTTCGATCGTGCGCCCCTCCGGGCCGATCACCGCCGTGTGCAGCGAGCGGTAGTCGTTGGCCTTGGGCCGGGCGATGTAGTCGTCGAACTCGCTGGGGATCGGCGTCCAAAGCGCATGCACCACGCCCAGGGTGGCGTAGCAGGCGCCGATGTCGTCCACCATCACCCGCACCGCGCGCAGGTCGTAGAGCTGGTCGAAGGCCAGCTTCTTCTTCTGCATCTTCCGCCAGATGCTGTAGATGTGCTTGGGCCGGCCGCTGACCTCGGCGCGGATGCCGTTCTCGTCCAGCGCCGCGGACAGGCGGCGCTTGACCGCCTCGACGTAGCGCTCGCGCGCCAGCCGGGTCTCGTCGACCTCGCGCGCGATGTGGCGGTAGGTGTCCGGTTCGAGGAAGCGGAACGCCAGGTCCTCCAGCTCCCACTTCAGCTGCCAGATGCCCAGGCGGTTGGCCAGCGGCGCATGGATGTCGCGGGTCAACTGCGCCAGTGCGCGGCGCTCGTCCTCGGACAGGCGGTCGGCCGCGCGCATGCAGGCCAGCTGCCGCGCCAGCAGCACCGGCACCACGCGCAGGTCGTGGACGATGGACAGCAGCAGGCGGCGCAGGCCCTCGCTGTTGCGGCCGGCGTCGCGGCCGGCGTGCAGCGCCCATACCTGGTCGGCGGCGTCCTGGCCGTCCAGCAGGCCGCGCACCGCGGTCGCCGCGTTGCCCAGTGGCAGTTCCGGCTGTCGCGCGCGCAGGCCCGGCAGGTCGAACAGCAGTGCGGCGACGATCACCGCCTCGTCGGCGGACAGCAGCGCCAGCGAATCCAGGGTGTCGGCCAGCACCGGCCACGGCAGCCGCGGCTGCAGGTCGGTATCGGGCTGCTGCCAGGCGGCGAGCAGGGCCTGCCGCAGGGTATCGGAGAGCGCACCGCAGGACGGGCGTTGCAGCAGGGCATCCAGGCCGGAGAGGGAAGAACGGTTCACAGCGGTCGATCGCAGGCGGATGCCCCTACACTAGCGCCCAACCGTCCACGGGAACAATCGCCCATGCAGCCGTCCCGCCTTTCCCTCCTGCTCAGCGCCGCCCTGCTCCTCGCCCCGGCCTTCGCCGCACAGGCACAGCGCGTGGTCGAAGGCGACCTGCAGCAGCAGATGTCCGCCGCCGAATTCAAGGCCGCCGGCCTGGACAAGCTCTCCACCGACGAACTGGCCGCGCTCAACGCCTGGTTGCAGGGCAAGGTGCGGGAAGCCACCACCAGCGCGGTCGAGCAGGCGCGCGAGGAAGGCCGCCAGGAAGTGATCGTGAAGAATCGCGGTTTCTTCGACTTCGGCTCCAGCGAGCCGATCGAGGCCACCCTGGCCGGTGAATTCAGCGGCTTCGCCAAGGGCCGCCAGTACACCCTGGACAACGGCCAGGTATGGGAGCAGACCGATGGCGCCAGCGTCGCGGGCGTGCGCAAGCAGACGCCCAGGGTGAAGATCACTCCCGGCCTGATGGGCGTGTGGTACCTGCAGATCGAAGGGCTCAACACCCGCGCCAAGGTCCGCCGCACCAAGTAGTCCCCGACGCCCCGCGCCCGCCACGGCGGGCCCCACGACCGCCGCCCGCCGCGGCGCCCGCACTCCGTCCGCATTCCACCCCGGTCCGCCATGCCCGCCATGCCCGCCATCGTGTTGCTCACGCTGCTGTTCCTGCTGCCGGCCAGCGCTTCGGCCCAGGTCTACAAGTGCAAGGGAAAGTCCGGGGAGACCGCTTATTCCGAGCACCCGTGCGACGCCAGCGCGCAGCCGATGAAACTGCGCGACGAGCGCCCGGCCGCGTCGCCGCCGCCGATGATGGAATCGGCCCCGCAGGAGTCGTCTCCGCTGCACGAGAGCGATGCCGCGCCGGCGCCTGCCGCGGCGCTGGACCGCAGCGCCGAGCGCGAGTGCATCGCCAACGCGACCGCGTCGATCTATGGCCCGTCCAACGACCGCGTGGCGACCTACCAGCAGCAGATGACGATGCTCAACGAGCAGTTCGGCAACGCGACCGACGCGCAGCGCAGCGACGCCCTGCAGGCACGCATGGCCAACCTGCGCCGGGCGATCAGCCGCGAGCATGCGTACGCCCACGAGCAGGTCAACGCCGCGCGCCGGCGCTGCGTCGAGCAATACCGCGCGGCGACGCCCTGATTCCCCGCGAACCGATCAGCTGCGCAGGGCGGCGACCCGCTGCGCCAGCTTCTTCGGCGAGATGCCGGAACGGAAACCCAGTTCCTGCGCGAACAGCGATACGCGCAGTTCCTCGATATCCCAGCGCAGCGCCGACCACTCCGGCCGGCTGGCGTGCCCCTGGCTCTTCGCTTCCTCCAGCGCATCGACGAAGGGCTTGAGTTCCAGCATGCGCGCCTGGTCGCGCGGCGGATCGCGCTTGGCGCGTTCGGTGCGCAGGATCATCGCCTTGAGGTAGCGCGGGAACTGCGCCAGCGCATCGGCCGGCGTTTCGCGCAGGAAGCCGGCATGGATCAGCGAGGCCAGCTGCCGTTCCATGTCGTCGAGGTTGCCGCGTGCCCAGCCCATCAACGGCGCCTCCAGCAGCGGCTTGAGCTCGCCGGCCAGGCCGAGGATGCTCTCGGCCAGCCGCAGCCGCTCCATCGCCTCGCCGAACAGGCGCTTGCCGGCGTCGGCACGGCGCAGTTCGAACGCGTCGGGAGAACGGATCTCGCCCAGTCCATCGGCCAGCACCGCGTTCATGGCGGCGTCGACGAGATCGCCACGCAATCGTTCCTGCGACTCGATGGCCGCATACAGCAACCCGGTCTTGGGCGATACCGGCAACTGCTTGCGGGCCTGCTTGACCTTGTCGGCCAGGGCGATCTCCAGCAGGCGCCGCACGCCGCGCGGATGCGCCAGCCGTGCTTCGTTGCGGTCGGCGAAGATGCGCAGCGCTGCAGCGTCACCGGTATCGACCAGCGCCGGATACGCCGGCACGCCCGCTTCGCCCGGCACCTGTTCGGGGATGGCCGTCGCCGGGAATTCGCGCAGCCCCTCGGCCGCCAGCGCCTTGCCCGCGCGCGCCGCGAACGCCTGGCCGGCGCGCTCGCCGAAGCGCGCACGCAGCGCATCAAGGTCACGCGACATCGCCAGCAGCTTGCCGTCGCCGTCGGCCACGCGCAGGTTCATGCGCAGGTGCGGCTCCAGCGCCGTCTCGTCGAAATCGGTGGCCGCCACCACCGCGCCCGTGGCCTTGGACAGGAACCGCGCCAGCTCGCCGCGGATGTCGTCGGCCGAGGGCTGCGGCCAGGCCTCGAGGAAGGCGCGGCCGAAATCCGGCGCCGGCACGTAGTTGCGGCGCATCGCCTTGGGCAGGCTGCGGATCAGCGCCGCCGCCTTGTCGGCGACGAAGCCCGGCGCCAGCCACGACAGCCGCGACGGGTCCAGCGCGTTGAGCAGGTGCAGCGGCACATCCAGGGTGACGCCGTCGTCCTGCGCGCCGGGCTCGAAGCGGTAATGCATCGCCAGCCGTGCGTCGCCCAGCGCAAAGTACTTCGGATAGCGCTCCTGTTCGCTGCCCTCGCCCGGCAGCAGGTCGGCCAGCGACCAGCGCAGTGCGCGGTGCTGCTCGGCCGGCAGCGCCTTCCACCACGCGTCCAGTCCGCTGGCCGAATGGATCTGCGCCGGCACGCGGTCCAGGTACCAGCGCGCCTGCCAGTCCTCGTCGGCGACGATGCCGGCGCGGCGCAGCTTGGCTTCTTCCTCGCGCGCCTGCTCCAGCACCTTGAGGTTGTCGGCGACGAAGCCGGCGCGGGTATTTATCTCGCCGGTGACCAGCGCCTGCCGCACGAAAATGTCGTGCGCTTCGCCCGGCGCGATGCGGCCATAGTGCACCGGCTTGCGCGGCGCCAGCACCAGCCCGAACAGGCTGATCTGCTCGGCCGCCAGCACCTGCCCCTGCGCGCGCGACCAGTGCGGGTCGAAATGCTTGCGGGCCAGCAGGTGCGGCAGTTCGGCGATCGCCCAGTCCGGCTCGATGGCGGCGTTGGTCAGGCCCCACACGCGCTGGGTGTCGAGCAGGGTCGCGCTGAGCACCCACGGCGGCGGCTTTTTCGACAGCGCCGAACCGGGGAAGAGGTGGAAACGGCGCTGGCGCGGCGCCTGGAAATCGCCCTTGTCGGTGCGGTGGCCGATCTGCGTCGGCAGGCCGGCGAGGATCGCGCGGTGCAGCGCCTGGTAGGCGGCGACGCGGACCTTCTCGGGAATGGAAGCGGCATCGGAGCCGGGTTTCCCCCGGCCCGCTTGGGCGGCTGCGCCTGCGCTGGAGGAAGCCGGCGCCGCCTCCGGCTTGGCGCCTTCGCGCGCCAGTCGCGCCGCCTTGTGCAGCTCGCCGCGCGTGGCCTTGCGCTTCGCTTCGCCATCGCCGCCGGCCGGCAGCGCGGCTGGCGCGGCCAGCAGCGCCTTGCCGAAGGCGCCGTCGCTGCCGCTGTCCCAGCCCAGTTCCTCGCACAGCAGGCGCAGCTGCCGGTGCAACTCGCGCCATTCGCGCATGCGCAGGAAGCCGAGGAAATGGCGGCCGCACCAGTCGCGCAGCTTCGATTGCGTCAGGTCCTCATGCGCGACCCGGTAGCCCTCCCACAGGCGCAGGATGCCGAGGAACTCCGAGCGCGGGTCGGCGAAGGCGGCGTGGGCGTTGTCCGCCGCTTCGCGCGCTTCCGGCGGCCGCTCGCGCGGGTCCTGGATGCCGAGGAAGGAGGCGATCACCAGCATCTCGTGCAGGCAGCCGGCCTTCTGCGCGGCCACCAGCATGCGCGCCAGCTTCACGTCCACCGGCAAGCGCGCCATCTGCCGGCCGATGGCGGTGAGCTTGCGCTCGCCGTCGATCGCGCCCAGCTCGGCCAGCTGCTGCCAGCCGTCGGCCACCGCGCGTTCGTCCGGCGGTTCCAGGAACGGAAAATCCTCGATCCGGCCCAGACCGAGCTGCAGCATGCGCAGGATCACCCCGGCCAGCGAGGATCGGCGGATCTCCGGGTCGGTGAATTCCGGGCGCGACTGGAAATCGGCCTCGGCGTACAGGCGGTAGCACACGCCCTCGGCGATGCGTCCGCAACGGCCCTTGCGCTGGTTGGCGCTGGCCTGCGACACCGGCTCGATGTGCAGCCGGTCGAGCTTCTGCCGCGGGCTGTAGCGCTTGACGCGCGCAAGGCCGGGATCGACCACGTAGCGGATGCGCGGCACCGTCAGCGAGGTCTCGGCGACGTTGGTGGTCAGCACGATGCGCCGCTTCGGGCCGGGGTTGAACACCCGGTCCTGGTCCTTGGCCGAGAGCCGCGCGTAAAGCGGCAGCACCTCGGTCTCGCGGTACTTGCGCCGCTCCAGCGCCTGGTGCGCATCGCGGATTTCGCGCTCGCCGGGCAGGAACACCAGCACGTCGCCGCGTGGATCGGTGCGGGTGATCTCGTCGACCGCGGCGACGATGGCGTCGTTGACCGACATCGGATCCGACCCGGCGTCGTCGCCACGTCCGCGCCCCTTCGCTTCGGCGGCCCGCGCCCGCCCCCCGGCGGCGCTCGGGCGGGAGCGCCCCGCCCCCCGGGA
>NZ_JASCOS010000006.1:0-89202 GCF_029959705.1 Stenotrophomonas sp. PS02297
CCCCCCCGGGGGGTTTGCCCCCGCTCTACACGGGGCCCTTGTTCTGTCGCGCGGGCCACCGCCGGGCGGGGCTTTCCCGGGCAGGCCCCAGCGGGGCTTTGCCCCGCTCTACATGGTCAGGCGGCGGGCGTAAAGGTCAGCGCGCCTACCACGCCACGCTCGTCGCCCGGGCGGATGCTGACCTGCCAACCATAGAGTGCGCACAGCCGGCTGACGATGGACAGGCCGATGCCGCCGCCCTGCGAATGGCCGGCGTGGGTACCGCGGTAACCACGCTGGAACAGGCTGGCCGCATCCTTCTCGCTCAGCCCGGGGCCGGTGTCGATCACCTCGACCGCATCGTCCAGCACCCGTACCCGCACCTGGCCTTCCTGCGTGTACTTCACCGCGTTGCCGATCAGGTTACCCAGCGCCACCGACAGGGCCGCTTCCGGGGCATCGATGACCAGGTCGCGCCCGCCTTCGAGCACCAGTTCCAACGGCTTGCCGCCAAGCTGGGCACGATGCGCCTCAAGCAGCTGCTCGGCGACCTTGGCGACATTGCTGCTGCCCTGCCCGCGTTCGTTGCGCGACAGCAGCAGCAGCGAGCCGATCAGGTCGCTGCATTGTTGCTCGGCGCGCTGGATGCGCTGCAGCCGTTGCAGCATCTTTTCGTCGAGGCCCGGGCGCGCAAGCAGCAGTTCCGTCGCACCACGGATGACCGCCAGCGGCGTGCGCAGCTCATGGCTCACGTCCGCGTTGAATTCGCGGTCACGCTGCACCACTTCGGTCAGGCGCGCCGAATAGTCGTCCAGCGCCTCGGCCAACTGCCCCACCTCATCATCGGGAAAACGCGGCGCAAGAGGCTCGGGATGTGTTGTGCCGCCGCGATAGGCGCGCAGGCGCTTGGCCAAATCCGACACCGGCCGCATTACACGCGAAGCCGACCACCAGCCCAAAATCCAAGACAGCACGCTGAAGACAATAACCGACAGGAACAGCGCCTGCTTGAGTTGCTGCTCACCGCGAATGCTGTCGGTCATATCGTAGGCAAGGAAGAACCATGCTTCCGGTGTTTTTCTTACTGCCAATTTGTACGAGAACCGCTGCCCGCCTTCATCGGCCCCTGAAAGATTGTGGATGCCGTCCTTGAACTCGTACCAATCCGGCTCCTCGGCCCGCAGCGCCTCGAATTTATCGGGCTTCACCGCGCGTGCGTACATCTGCTTAACCGGCCAGGTCGCGTTCCGGCTGGGGTCGAGGGAATACCGCTTTGCATACTCGTCGATGTTCCGATTCATCACCTCTTCGACGAGTTGATTCTCTACGCGGACCCGCGCCCAATTGGTGGCGAACGCGAACAACGCCGTCAGGCAGAAGCCCAACAGCACGAACGAGACGATGATGCGGCTGCGCAGGCGGCGACGGTAGCGCCCCTGCTTGCGGACGACCGCAGGCGACGCGTTTTCAGGCATCGGGAGCGGCGATCCGGTATCCGATGCCGTGGCGGGTCTGGATCATCGGCGCGTTGAACGGCTTGTCCACCACGGCGCGCAGGCCGTGGATGTGCACGCGCAGGGAATCCGAATCGGGCAACTCCTCGCCCCACACGCGGGTTTCCAGCTCCTGCCGGGTGACCACTGCGGGCGAGGCCTCCATCAGCGCCTGCAGGATCTTCAGCGCGGTCGGGTTGAGCTGCAGCAGCTTGCCCTGGCGCCGCACTTCCAGCGTGTCCAGGTTGTATTCCAGGTCGCCGGTTTCCAGCACGCGGGTGTGGCCACCCTTGCCGCGGCGCGACAGCGCGTTGAGCCGCACCTCGACTTCCTGCAGCGCGAACGGCTTGATCAGATAGTCGTCGGCGCCGGAATCGAAACCGGCGAGCTTGTTGTCCAGCGAGTCGCGCGCGGTGAGCATCAGCACCGGCGTCTGCTTGCGCGCGTCGTTGCGCAGCTTGCGGCAGACCTCGATGCCGTCCATGCCCGGCAGGTTGAGGTCGAGCACGATCGCGTCGAAATCGTGCACCACCGCCAGATGCAGGCCGGTCACGCCATCGGCGGCGAAATCCACCGTGTGTCCGCGATCTTCGAGATAGTCGCCCAGGTTGGCCGCGATGTCGCTGTTGTCTTCAATTACAAGAATGCGCACTGGGACCTCTGTCTTTTTCCGAAGGATTCAGCATATCCGGCTCACGGGCAGGATGGTTGCCAGCCCTCATCACTCCGAGCGGGCACCGCACCTCTCATTCACGGTTCGGCCCATGCCGGCAGCCGATCCACAGCCGCGTTCACGATGATCGCGGCATGTATGAATCCCTCCCCTTGCGGGACGATGCTTCAGTTGCTGATCGGTTCCTGCGATGGCTTGAGATGACGCAACACATCCGTTCCGTCCTCGCGCGCCTGACGACGAGCGGCCACAGTGATACAGATGTTCTGCGGCCGGTTGCTGCCCACCGGGCGCTCACGACGACAGATGAGGCGACTGTCTTCACGTGCTTGGGTCAGGAGGGTATTGACCAGATCCTGATCATTGAAGACCGCGATCTTGTCCTTGTCCGGAATGTGGGTGTGCTCGCCATTCCCCAGCAGCCTGTCGATGCGCCCCAGCGCTTCGACCACGCGGCCACGATTCTCGGCGCTAATCTCGCTGTAGATCTCTCCTCCCTGCAGATCGCTCATGATGCGCTGCCGCTGCTCCACATACGGTTTTCCTTCCGTCAGCGGCTTTTCCACCGCAGGTGCCGCGGTCGCGGACATCATCGGAAAGGCAATCAGGGCGGCGTAAAGCAACTTGCGGTTCATCGGTTCAACTTCCTGTCTGGTTATCTTTTGGACTCTAGCGCGCAGCTTCGAAGTCAACAAGTGGTAAAAAACAAGGCCCTGGCGCACGAACGCCAGGGCCTGAAGATTCCCGATCACCGGACCCGCTGAGGAGGGCTGGTCGCAGTGGAACAAGCCTATGACCCCCGGAATTAAAGGTCCGTTAAAACCTTGCAAGCAATTCGGAATACCCGCTCAGCGTTTCAGATTCGCCACGTAGTCGATCATCCGGCCGGCGATGTCGCCGCCGGATACGCTCTCGATCCCTTCCAGCCCGGGGGTGGAGTTCACCTCCAGCACCAGCGGCCCGCGCCGGGAACGGATCATGTCCACGCCGGCGATGCCCAGCCCCAGGGCCTTGGCCGAGCGCACCGCGACCTGCTGTTCAGCCTTGCTGCAGGCCACCGGCTCGGCGCTGCCACCGGCATGCAGGTTGGAGCGGAACTCGCCCTCCTGGGCCTGGCGGCGCATGGTCGCCACCACCTGGTCGCCCACGACCAGGCAGCGCAGGTCGGCCCCCTGCGCCTCGGCGATGAATTCCTGGACCAGGAAATTGGCGTACAGGCCGCGCAGCGCCTCCACCGTCCCCCGCGAGGCGCTCAGTTTCTCGGTGAGGATCACGCCCCGGCCCTGCGTGCCTTCGCTGAGCTTCACCACGTGCGGCGGCGCCCCCAACATGGACAGGAGGTCGTCGGTGTCGTCCGGGTTGTCGCCGAACACCGTCACCGGCATGTCGATGCCCTTGGCGGCAAGGATCTGGTGCGCGCGCAGTTTGTCGCGCGCGCGCAGGATCGCATCGGACGGATTGGGCGTGCGTGCGCCCATCATCTCGAACTGGCGCAGCACGGCGGTGCCGTAGCGGGTGATGGAGGCGCCGATGCGTGGGATCACCGCGTCGATGCCGGTCAGCGGCCTGCCCTTGTAATGCATGCTGAAATCGCCCGCGGTGATGCGCATGTAGCAGCGCAGCGGGTCGAGGATGCGGACCGTATGGCCGCGCGCACGCGCTGCTTCGACCAGGCGGCGGGTCGAGTAGAGCTTGCTGTTGCGGGAAAGAATGGCGAGCTTCATCGCAGGGCCTGGAAGACAGGCGGGCACATCACGCCCTGCCCTTGCCTGACGCCTCAGTGCCTGCGCGGCACCTGGAAGATGGAGCGGGTGATGGGAACATCATCGTGTTCCCAACTCGTTGATTGATAACGAGTTTTCCGCACTCGGCGAACCGAGATGGACATAATTATGGACTGAAAAACCACGCTTGGTCAACGCGCGCTCCGAGCAAGTCCAGTGCGAGCCATGGACAGCCAGCAGTAGCCAATGTACCCGAGCGCTCAACGTCACGAGGCCGGTTCATCTCCCTTTGGCAGGAACTCCTCGCGGGCGCGCTGCAGAAACCGCTTCATGGGCTCAGAGGGTTCGGCGCTGCGGCGCAGCAGGTAGGTGGACAGCATGGGCGGCGTGCCGGCCAAGGGGCGAACGGTTATGTCGGGGCGGTTCAGGGTCTGCACCTGCGAGGCAATGGCGAAACCTAGGCCATAACCGGCACCGACCAGAGTCAGCATCACGCCTAGGCTCGTCACCTGATCTACCAGCTTGAGCGGCTTGGACGCACCTTGAAGCACCGCCTGGATCTGGTGGTGGCAGCCCGATCCCGCGTCCGGATGGCACAGTACCAACGGAAACTTCAAGGCTTCATCCAATGGCACTTCCGCGTGCGCCAACAAGGGGTGGCGCACGGGCACGATCACCGACAGAGGATCGGTCCACACGGGCTCGGCGACAAGGCCTTCGCTCACCGCGTCCGACAGCGCAAAACCGATGTCCAGCAGATCGTTGTGCAGGCCCTTGAGCTGCTGCGCGAAAGGCAGCTCGAAGACGCGAATCTCCAGTTCGGGCTCTTCCTCGCGGCTGCGCGCCAGCAAGGTGGCAATGTGGGGCTGCGCCAAGCTGTCGCAGATGGCGATGCGCAGATAACCCTGATAGCCCTGCGCCGCCGCCTTTGCGGCACTCACCGCCTGCTCCACGGTGGCCAGCACGCGCCGGCACTCACCGAGGAACACTTGACCGGCCCAGGTCAGTCGCGTCTGGTGCGCGCTGCGGTCGAACAACTGCACGCCGAGCGTGGCTTCGAGATTTCGCATTGCGCGCGACACAGGCGATTGTTCTACGCCAAGGCGCTCGGCCGCTCGCGCGAAATGCAGTTCTTCCGCGACCGCAACGAAATAGCGCAGTAGTCTGAGTTCCAATGCGGCCTCCTGTTTGCCTCGTTCCTGGCCTGCGTCCACCTCATGCGGATTGCGCCTCGCTTTCTCCTTCGATGATTGGCAAGAGGTTCCGGCGTTGCATGCTTGCCTATTCGGATAGGCAGATCGCATCCGAAAATTACGGAGGTTGAGGCGGAACGCTACCTGGCCGAAGACCTGAGAACCTCAATCGCCGCGACGCTGCACTACCGCCTGATCCACAGGTTCAGTTCAATCAATTCCCGGGTTGCAGCTCCACACGCACCTCGCGCGATTTGCCGGCCCGCTCCACTGACAAGACCACCACATCGCCGACCTTCCTGTCGTCTAGCCGCGCGAGCAGCTTGGCCACATCGTCCGTCGCCTGGCCATCAACATCGATGATGCGGTCGCCCGGCACGATGCCTTGCGGCGTGACTTCGACACCCGCGAGGCCGGCCTTGTGCGCTGCCGAACCAGGGGTAACACGCAACACGAACACGCCCTTGCTTCCAGTCAGCGCCAGCAGGCGCTGATTGAGCTGTTCGTCCACCTCAATGCCCAGCGCCGGACGGATGTACTTACCGGTCTTGATGAGTTGCGGGACTACGCGCATGACGGTGTCCACCGGCACGGCGAAACCAATCCCGGCCGAGGCGCCGGAGGGGCTATAGATCGCCGTGTTGATGCCGATGAGCCTTCCTGCCGAATCGAGCAGCGGCCCACCGGAGTTGCCAGGGTTGATGGCGGCGTCGGTCTGGATCAGGTGATCGATGGCCGGGCCGCCCGCTTCTCCGGGTAACGAGCGGTCGAGCGCGGAGACGATGCCGGTGGTGAGCGTCCAGTCCAGGCCGAAGGGGTTGCCGATAGCGAACACCTTCTGACCCACCTTGAGGTCGGCACTGGTGCCGACCGGCACGGCCGGCGGGCGCTTGAAACCGACGCCGATCTTGAGCACAGCGATGTCGTGCGCGGGGCTCGTCCCCACCAGTGCGGCCTGGTAGTCGCGGCCGTCGGCCAGTTTGACGGTGGCTTCGGACGCGCCCTGGATGACGTGGAAGTTAGTGACGACGTGGCCGGCGTCGTCCCAGATGAAGCCCGAGCCAGTGCCGCGCGGCACGGAGAAGACGTTGCGCGTCCAGACATCGCGTACCAATTGTGCGGTAGTGATGTAGACCACCGAGGCGCGCGATTTCTCGAACAGTTCGATGGTGGCTTTCTCGTCCGCCGCCAGATCGCCACGCGCCGTCACAGTGCGTTCTGCCGCCTCGCGCGGACTGAACCAGGCCTCGATGGCGGGCAGGAACTGCCACAGCAGCATGAGCGCGGCAATACAGGCGGTGATGAAGAGCCAGCGCCGGACGAAGTGGTCCGGCGCGGGACGTTGGTACGGGTCGGGGTAGGCCATGAGAAGTCTCCTGTTGATAGGCAATCAGCGCCACAGCCCGCTCGGGCGCCAGCGCGGTGGGCGCGGCGTCAAAGCGGATTCCGGCAAGAAATGGGGCGCGTGGAGTGGCAACGCTGATGCTGGCCCAGGCGCCAACGTCAGTAGGCGTGAGATGCGTTCTTGCGTGGCCGGATGCGTGCGCAACCAGGAGGGTTCGGGATTGCCCCATCCCGGCCACAACCAGGCGCGCCAGGAGCGGCTGACCCGCTCGATTTTCGCCAGCGCGGACGCAAGCCCCTGCGGGTCGCCAGTCAGTTCCGCAGCGAGGCGGTCAGCGTCGAACTCACGCACGCGAGACAAGCCGAGCTGTGCGAGCAGGGCCAGCTGGGGCGATGCGGCCAATAACAATAAACCAGGCCAATAGACCTCCGCCGCGCCAACCAGCAGCGCGGGCAGGCTCAGCAGGATCGCGATCTGTCCCATAAGGGCCAGTAGGCTCGTGAAGCGACTGACGGAATCCGCCAGCCCCATGACGCGCAGATCCTCACTGGCGATGTGCGCGATCTCGTGCGCGAGCACACCCGCCAGCTCGCGTGGGCTCAGGCGGCGCAGCAGGCCATCGGTGAGGGCGATCGATGCCTCCTGCTTCGATCCGGTGGCGAAGGCGTTGACGACGGCACTGGGCACGTAGTGCGGCACCGGCGTTGCGGGCAAACCGGCACGGACGGACAGCTCGTGCAACAGGGCCCAAATTTCCGGGGCTTCGTGTGGGTGCAGCGCCCGGGCGCGGTATAGGCGCAAGGTCAAGGCGGATGCGGCTGCCGGTTCCAGCAGCAGCGTGCCTGCAACGGCAAACAGCGCGAGCCACAGGTCGCTTTCCCCGAACAGCAGGCTTCCTGCGGCGGCTGCGATCCCGACCAGGGTCAGGACCAACAGCCCGGTCTGCAGGCGGTTGAGCCAGCGGTGTTGCAACAACGCCGCGCGCGGGTCACTGGGATGATGACGGGTCATGCTCAGATGTCTCGGCGGCGCGGTCGTCGCGCTCGCGCAGCAGCCAGTAAGTGGCACCAAGCGCCAGCGTGGCGCCTGCAAGCGCGGCGATCTTGCCAGGGCTCGCCTCGGGGTCGAGGATCACGAACTTGCGCGCCAGCGCGATCAGGCCGATGAGGATCACGGTCTTGACCTGGATGATGCTGTCCCGACGCAGCGCCACGCGCACGATGGAATGCTTGAACTCCATCGCGATCAAGAGCGTCATGATCATGCCGAACACACTCTGGAATACCTTGTGATCCAGGGGATTGAAGGCATCGAGAACCAGCAGCGTGAAGACGATGGAGATGAGCTGGAACAGCGACACCACGATGATGACGGCAATCACCGCCGACAGCACGAGCGCGACGACCTGCTCGAAGCGCTCGTAAAAACTCATGATGGCCAATTGGTCGCGCAAGACCTGAAATGGGTTAAGGCGTGTTGATTTCATGACGATGAACTCCCTGGAAAACGGCTGCTGTCGAGACGGCGGCGCATTGCGCTGATGTGTCCTTCAATCAGCTCGGTCGACATGCCAAGCGTCGACATCACCTGTTCCGCCAGCCCAATAGCTGCGGCAAAGGATTGCTGGTACACGCGCACGTTGGGCATGGCGCGAAATGCATCGGCCGCGGTCGTACTTCTGCATGACACCCACAAGGTCAGCGCCGGACGGCGCTCGGCAATCGCCTGGGCGATGCGCAACGCTTGCTGGGCATGGGCGAACGTCAGCACCACCATGTGCGCATGCGTCAAGCCGGCAGCCAGCAAGGTATCGGGCCGACTGGCATCGCCATGGAACACCGGCGCGCCGGCGGCACGCGCGGCCTCGACCTTCTGCGCGTCCGCCTCCAGCAGCAGATGCGCCACGCCGGCGTGGCGAAGAATCTCGCTGACTGTCAGGCCAAGCTCGCCCGCGCCGCAAACGATGACATGGTCTCGATATCGCGCTGTCTGCGCGGTGATCTCAACTTCTTCAGCCTGGGGTGGCTGAATGACGCCGCCGGTGCGGCTCAAGAACCGGGCAAGTACATCGTGATGGCGGATCAGTAGCGGTGCCAGGGCCATGCTGAGCACCAGCGCGACCAGCATGGGTTGTACGACGGTCGCGGGGATCAGATGCTGCTGCAAGACCATGCCCAACAACAGCAGGGCGAACTCGCCGCCATGCCCCAACGCTATGCCCGTGCGCCAGGCATCGAGGGCGGACAAGCGCGTCGCCCGCAAGGCCAGGGTGTTGAGCCCGATCTTGACCGGTACCAGCACTGCCAGCCACGCCAACACCGTCAGCGGTGCCGAAAGAATCTGTGCTCCGTCCAGCTGCAGGCCGACAGTCACGAAGAACACCCCCGACAACACATCGCGAAACGGTTTGAGGTGGTTTTCCATGTGGTGCCGGACGTCGCTCTCGCCCAGCACCATCCCGGCCAGAAACGCGCCCAGGGCGGCGGATACGCCGACGGCGTGCGCAGCGGCGGCCGCGGCCACGACCACACACAAGGAGGCGAGCATGAACGCTTCCTCATGACCTTGGCGAGCCACCCAGCCCAGCAGGCCATGCAACAGACGGCGCGAAGCAACCGCCGCTGCTGCGAACAACACCAGCACGCCCAACACTTCGAGCAGCATGCTCTCGACCTTCGGCGACTCGCCGCGCGCCCAGATCGCCAGCAAGGCCAGCAGGGGCACGCTGGCCAGATCCTGAAAGACCAGCACGGCGATGACACTGCGGCCGTGGCGGGTGGTGAGCTCGCCTTGGTCGGCCAGTTGTCGGCTGACCAGCGCCGTGGACGACATGGCCGCCGCAGTGCCGAGCAGCGCAGCGCTCTGAGCTGGCTGCCCCAAACCCATCAGCATCAGGGTCAGAGGTGCGGCCACAACGACCATCTGCAAACTGCCAGCCACCAGTACGGTCTTGCGAGTGAGCCAAAAGTGCCCGAGGGAGAATTCCAGTCCGACCATGAACAGCAGCAGCGCCACTCCCAGCTCGGACAGAAAATCAAGCGCTTCTCCCGGCGCGATCACGCCGGTGACTGAGGGGCCCAGTAAGGCGCCGACGGCGAGGTAACCCAGCAAGGCGGGCACTCTGAGCGCAGCCGTCACCACAGCCGCCAGACTGCACGCCGCCAGCAGACTCAGCGTAACGCCCAGCAGGCCCTGCATCGGTCAGCGCCCAAGCTGTGCCGATACCCAGCGCACGATGTCCTGCACGCCCATGGCGCCGGCCTGACGGGCGATCTCACGTCCCCCCTGGAACAGGGCCAGTGTCGGGATGCTGCGGATACCGAACTGCGCGGCCAGGTGGGGCTCAGCCTCGGTATTCACCTTCGCCAGCCGGATCCTGGGTTCGAGCTGGTGCGCCGCTTGCTGGAACTGCGGGGCCATCATCTTGCACGGCCCGCACCATGGCGCCCAGAAATCGACCAGCAGCGGCAAATCGCTGCGCTCCACGTGGCGCGAGAACGTCGCCGTGGTCAACTCGATGGGCTCGCCCGTGAACAAGGGCTGCTGGCAGCGGCCGCAGTTGGGATGTTCCGATAGCTTCGCAGTCGGTACGCGGTTGATGGACTGGCAATGCGGACAGACGAGGTGAAGATCATTCTTCATGGTTCGCCTCCTTGGACCACAGTGAGGCTGCCGCGCTTCGGGTCACAGACAATGCCGACCAATCAACGCCTTGGAGCCAATCGTTCCCGTCTTTGCTTACTCCGGCCTCTTCCAAATGAGCAGCGATGAACGCTTCGGCCTGCATGAGCCACCTTTGGACAGTATCTTCCTTACTAGGAATCAGCAGGATTTCAGAGACGCTGCTGGCATCCAGCCCGTCCACACGGATAAGCAGAAAAATGCGCCGCCACAAACGCGGCATGTCCTTCAGCAGGTCGAATGCAAAAGCGAACTCGCTCGACCGATCAATCAGCTCCTCCTGTTCCGCGATCGTTGCGGCATCGGGATGCTGACTGCCAGCGAACATATCGGCCAGCTTGAGTGTGTCATCGGGCTGATAAAATTCGAAGATTTCCTCTTCCACCATGGCCTCGGCGACGTCTTGGGCATCCGGTTCGACCGGCGCGTCCAGAGAAACGAATTCGCCAAATTGCCGGCTGCTTGCCACTTCGTTATCCAGGACGGCGAACAGATGCTTCAAAAGACCGGTGTAAGCCTCTTTTTCCCCCGCCACGGATTGCCATTCCACCTCAGCTCGGACAATCGCTTCATCCACCACGTCGCGCAGCGTCGGATAATCGCGCGGTAAATCGCCGACGGCCCGCAGATAAGCCAGCTCACGCCTTGCGACAGCCTCAAGTTTCGACAGTAGAGGCATTCGGGTCACCTCGCCCTCATGGGCGGCTGATGCGGGTTTTGCGGCAATCCGCACCTTGAGCTCGCGCAAGCGCTCGCGTCGTGCTTTGCGCTTGATTTGATCCTGAGCATGCAGTCGGTCAAAATGCTTCTTGGCCTGACGGAACAACGACTGTGCGAGCATCTGCGCGAGGGGCGTCAGCTCGTCATGTGATGCAGTAACGCTGACAATCTTTTTGCCGGGCAGGTGCATATAGCCACTGGCCAGAAATTGCCGCTTGATCTTGTCGCGATCAAGGACGATTTGAAGTCGCACTGAATGTTTAGTGTGTTTGTCGAGCAATGGCTTGAGGGCGTGCTCGATCACATTTCCCAAAGCTCTCTGCCAAGGTTCATGAAACTCTTTGTCGATAGCTCGATAGCTATATTGCATCTGCATGTATGACTCCTTCGATGTCATTTCTATGGAGGTATGAATCGAGGATGCTCATATCCATAGAATTTAGTTTGACCCGCTCTTATACCTGGCGCGTTTTGCGAAGACGCCAACTCAAGAACAAAAGCGTGACACCATAGACTGCCGCATAGAAGCCCAACAGCCAGCCTGCGGCCAGGAATGACTCGACCGGACGGGAAAAAAATATCCACAAGACGATAGCGCCAAGGACAATCGAGAGCAGTCCACTGAAGGCAAGCCAAATTTCACCCTTGATTTCTTGACGCAGCCGAACGGCGGCGGATATCTCCAGCACACCGGTGAAAATCGCCCAGAAGCCCACGCTAGCCCATAAAAAAGAAGCCAAGACTATCGTGGCGACCCAAGGAGCAACCAGGACGACGACGCCCGTAAGTATGCCGACAATGCCGCTGAACAGCAGCCAGCCCCAGCGCTCTTTTTTCTGGATATGGCGCACCGCTGCAACCAAGTTGAAAGCGCCATTGACCAAGGAAAATGCGCCGAACATGATGGTCATGGCCAACAGAGCCGATTGTGGCATCCAGAACGCAAGGGCTGCAAAAATCAATGCCAAGACACCGCGCAGCACAAAAAGCCACCAATTTTGGCTCAGCGAACACAGTGCTTTGGTGGGGTCATCCGCATTGGAATTAGCGATGGTGTCTGTGTTCATGCAATATCTCCTAAAGACCTATACAAAATAAAAAATCAAACACTCATGGGACAAGAGAGGGGCGCGACGCGCCCCTCTTAGGCCCTATCCAGCGGTTTCAGAACAACTTGGACAGTTTTGCCTTGATTTCATCGAGCCAGCCTTTTCCGCCGCCTCCCCCAGCCGTCTTTTGCTTGACTTTCTTGAGTTCAGCATACAGGGGCTCAAAGTCCTTCTTCTTTCCATAGCCCAGCAGTTCTGCCATTTCCAACTGCTGCCGCGCTTCGTTCAATAATGTCTCCAGGCGCTCATTGGACGCTTCGCTCCGCTGACCATCTTCTACCAAGGTCTCGGCGCGCTTCAGGAGCAGCTTCGCACGCAGGACGGGCAGCGGAAGCACGCTGCGCTCCTCGACCAGCGTGCTGAGCGCTGACTGCAGCGCGGCTTTGGCTTCTTCGATCTTGCCCTGATCGATCAGCGGCACGACTGACTTCACGGCTGCGGGATAGGACGCCAGAGGGATGTTGGTGACCGCGATCACGATTTCACTGGCCAGCAAAGCCAGCACGTGACGTGCCCGTTGCACCTCGCCATGTTTGAGGGCATCCAGCGCCTCGTCGGTCATCGCCTCAATGGTTTCCGTGTTGGCGAACAAGTCGTGCACGATGGTGCGCACATCAACGGGGGCCAGGGCGAGCGTGGGTTCGCGCGCAACGATCAGCTCCAGCTTTCCCGTCACTTCGGCCAGCGTTGCCAATGCGCGTGCAGCGTCCTTGCCGTCAAGTGCGGCCAGCGCTGATTTGGTCAGCGACAAGGCCGAGACTGCCTCATCGAGGACTTGTTTACGTTTGTCTGCCGCCTGCGAGTCCGTTTCCTTCTGAACCTCAGGCTGTACCTCCGTGACGACTTCAGCCTTGGCCTCTGGACTGACAGGAAGGCTGCTTACCGCGGCCTGTTCGTTTATTTCTTTGTTCGTCGCATTGGGATTCGATGTTTGCTCATTCATGGTGATATGCCTCGTGTGAGTTAGTGAAAATAGGCGAATCTATTGGGGCTGACTGCGAACATCGCGAGACTGACCGACCGAACAGTCGGCCCCTTCATCATCTCAAAACAGCTTTTGGAGGCGCGTCTTCAACTCGTCGAACCATCCCTTGCCGCTTTTGCCACCAGCCGACTTTTGCTCAATGGACTTCACATGATCGAAGATGGGTTTGAAATCCGCCTTCTTGCCATAACCCAGGATCTGCGCCATCTCGATCTCCGTGCGCACGGACGACAGCAAGGTGCTGAGCTCCTCGTTCTGCTTGGCATCGCGCTTGTCGGTCTCGGCCAGCTTTTCAGCTTTTGCCATCGCGGCTTCAGCCCGTAGCACGGGCAGAGGAAAGGCGACCGAGGTCACCACCAGCGTGTTCAGTGCTCGGGCGAGTTCCGCCTTGGCGTCGTCGATCTTGCCGCTGTCGATGAGCCGTGCGGCCGACTTCATCGCTGCCGGGTACGTTGCCATCGGCAGGTTGCCGGTTTCGATCACGATTTCGCTGGCCAGATTGGCGACGATGGGCCGGGCCTTTTGCACCTCGCCATCACCCAACAACTCCCGAGACAACTTGACCGCCTTCTTCACCGATTCCACGTTGGCGTGGATATCGTGGGTGATGACGCGTACATCGACCGGCGCCAAAGCAAGTTTGGCGTCGCGTGCCAATACCAGTTCCAGCTTTCCGCTGGCCAGTTCCAGCGCAGCGAGCGCCTCCTTGGTCTTCTTTGCATCAAGGAGTGTCAAAGCCTCCTGGGTCTTGGTGAGCGCCGTGATGGCGTCCTGAGTGAGCTCAGCACGCTTTTTTTCGGCTTCCCGGGCGGCCTTGTCATCTACCTGTGGCTGCGCTGCCTTGGATGCGGCAGAGGGTGCTGCAGCACCTGGGCTAGAACCTGCCGCCGATTGGGCCTGAGCCGGTCCGCTCAGTCCGACGACGACCGCCAGGGCAAGTGCGGAGAAGGTGTATTGTGGCTGTTTGATATTCATGATCATGGGCTCCTAATAAAGGTTAGCTGACTGAGATTTCAATCTGTTTCGGTTTGGCTTGCTCGGCCTTGACAAGCCGCACTTCCAGCACGCCGTCTTTCATGGAAGCCGTCACCTTGGTCGGATCAACGTTGTCAGGCAAGACAAAGCTGCGCACAAAGCGGCCATACGCACGTTCGATGCGGTGGAACTTCTTGCCCTGCTCCTCTTTTTCCAGTTTGCGCTCGCCGCTGATGGTGAGCACACCGTTTTCCGCGCTGACGCGCACGGCATCCTTGGGGACCTCCGGCAGATCCAGCTTGAGGAGGAATGCGTTCTCATCCTCGCTGATGTCCGCCATTGGTGCCCAGTCCGCCGTGGTCATGGCTTCGTTGCCGGTACGGGCGCCCTGTCGCTGGGGTATTCGTCCGAACATCGTCGCCAGGCGGTTTTGCAATTCATCCAGTTCCCGGAAGGGGTCCCACGGAGTCAATGCAGACATATCGGTTCTCCTTGAACAATGCCGGCGAATTGGATGACGCACCGAACAGAGCCGCCGGCTTACTCTGAATGGCACCTACTACTGTTTTCAGTTCCGAACAAGTCCTTGAGTCAATTGACGGATATCGCTTTCGTCGAGCGTTTCCCGCGCCAGCAGTTCGCGCGCACAACGCTCCAGCACCGCGCGGTTGGTGTCGAGGATCCGGTAGGCGCGCTCGAACACGCCCATCACGATGTCGCGGATGGCCTGATCGATGCGCGCCTGGGTCGATTCGGCCACCCGGCAGCCGCCTTGGGCCAGTTCCGGTGAATCGAGAAAGCGTGGCCGCTGCGCCTCGAAGGCGATGTAGCCCAGTCCTTCGTCCATGCCAAAGCGGGTGATCATGTCGCGGGCGATGTCGGTGGCTCGCGCCAGATCGTCCGCCGCCCCGGTAGACAACTCGCCGAACACCAGCTTTTCGGCGGCACGCCCGCCCAGCAGTACGGCGATCTTGTGCTCGAGATCGGTACGCGTCATCAGGAAGCGGTCTTCGGTGGGGCGCTGCAAGGTGTAGCCCAGCGCGCCGATGCCGCGCGGGATGATCGAGATCTTGTGCACGGGGTCGGTGCCGGGCAGCGCCAGCGCCACCAGCGCATGGCCCATCTCGTGATAGGCCACGGTTTCCCGCTCCTTGGGATTGAGTACTCGGTTCTTCTTCTCCAGGCCCGCCACGATGCGCTCGATGGCGGCGGTGAAATCCTGCAACTCCACGGCGGACGCTTTGCGCCGGGTCGCGGCCAGCGCGGCCTCGTTGACCAGGTTCGCGAGGTCTGCACCCGAAAAGCCCGTGGTCAGCGCAGCCACCTGTTCGAGATCGATATCCTGAGCCAGCGTCACCTTCTTGACGTGGACTTTCAGGATGTCCAGCCGTCCCTTCTTGTCGGGCCGGTCCACCAGCACCTGGCGGTCGAAGCGGCCGGCGCGCAGCAGCGCCTGGTCGAGGATTTCGGGGCGGTTGGTGGCGGCGAGGATGATCAGCCCCACCGAGCTGTCGAAGCCGTCCATCTCGGTGAGCAGCTGGTTGAGCGTCTGCTCACGCTCGTCGTGGCCGCCGATGGGCCCGCCGACGCCGCGTGCACGGCCCAGCGCGTCGAGTTCATCGATGAAGATGATGGCCGGCGCCTGCCCGCGCGCCTGCTCGAACAGGTCGCGCACGCGCGCCGCGCCCACGCCGACAAACATCTCGACGAACTCCGAGCCGGAGATAGAGAAGAACGGTACCCCGGCCTCGCCCGCCACGGCCTTGGCCAGCAGGGTCTTGCCCGTGCCGGGCGGGCCAACCAGCAACACACCTTTCGGGATGCGCGCGCCGAGGCGGCCGTAATCCTGCGGGTTCTTCAGGAAGTCGACGATTTCGACCAGCTCGGCCTTGGCCTCATCGACACCAGCGACATCGGCAAAGGTCACGCCAGTGTTCTTCTCCATGAACACCTTGGCGCGGCTCTTGCCGATGCTCAGGAAGCCGCCCATGCCCTGCTTCTCGGCGAAGCGGCGGAACAGGAAGAACCAGACGCCGAAGAAGGCCACCGCCGGCAGAATCCAGGAGAGCACATCACGTAGCCAGGTGCTTTCCACCACCCGCGCGTAAGGCACGTCGTACTTGGACAGCCGCTCGGCCAGGTCGGGTTCGACGCGAGTGGCCACGATGGTGGTCTTGCCCCGGCTGTCCGGCGATTTCAGGCGCCCGGTGACCGTGCGGTCCGACACCAGCACTTCGGCGACGCGCCCCTCGGCCAGCGCCTTCTCGAATTCGCTGTAGGGCACGGGCTCGACGGTCTTGGCCGCCTGCCAGTAGTTCTGCAGCGTCAGCAGCAACAGGCCGGCGACGATCCAGTAGCCAATGTTCCATTGATCTTTCTTTTCCATGGGCAATGTTCCTCGCAAGTCGTGCCGCTAGAGAATGGGGGTGAACAGACGGGCCACCCCGTCGCGCAAGCGGATGGCCAGCGGGCGGGCGCGCAACGCCATGGCCGATATCTCGTTCGATGCATCACGGGCGGCATCAAAAAGGGATTCCAGCCGCGTAGACAGCCCGGTGTCGTACACCTCCACATTGAACTCGAAGTTGAGGCGCAGGCTGCGCGCATCCCAATTGGCCGAACCCAGGCAGCACCACTGGCCGTCTATCAGCATCAGCTTGCTGTGGTCGAACGGGCCAGGCCGTTCGAAGATGCGTACACCGTGCTCCAGCACCTGCCAGTAGTGGGCGCGCGCGGCCCATTGCACCGTGGGATGGTCGCCGTTTGCGGGCGTCAGCACCTCGACGCGCACGCCGCGCAACGCGGCCGTGCTCAGCGCCGCCATCATCGTCTGATCGGGCACGAAGTAAGGTGTCCAGATGCGCACCGAATGCTTCGCCGCGCTCAAAGCGCCCATGAAGGTCCAGCGCATCCTGTCCAGGGCCTCATCGGGACCGGCCTCGATGCCGCGCGCCCAAGAGGTTCCTTGCTCATCAGCCGTTGCGGGCGGTTCGCCCCAGAAACCCTTGCTGAGCCGCTCGCCCGTGGTATCGCACCAATCATCGGTGAAGCACCGCATCAGATGCGCAACCACCGGCCCGCGCAGACGAAAGTGCAAATCGTGACAGGCCTGCTCCGGCGCATCGGGCCGCCAATACGGGCTGAAGATGTTCATGCCGCCGGTGAAACCCGTCTCGCCATCGATCACCAGCAGCTTGCGGTGATTGCGCAGATGCGCGGCATGCAGGCGCGCGGGAATCAACGTCGGGTTGAACGTCGCCGCCGGAACGCCGGCGCGCTGCAAGGCGCGGTAGGCGCTGCGGGGCGTCCAGCGGGCATACACGTCGTCGATCAGCACCCGCACTTGCACGCCGCGCTCATGAGCCCGGCGCAGCGCATCGACGAACTGCGCCCCGATGCCTTGGCTGTCGAAGATGTACGAGGCCAGCGCGACGCTGTGCCGCGCCGACTCGATGGCGGCGAGCATGGCCGGGTAGGCCTGCTCGCCATCGACAAGCGGCTCGATGCGGTTGCCGCCGGTCAGCGACTGGCCGGTGGCGCGTCCCACCAGGTGGGCCAGACCGGCAAGCGGCGGCGATACGGCCTGGGGCATCGTAGGCGCGAGGTCCTGCCGAACAGCAGGATCTGCCCCCGGGAAGAGCCGCCGCGCCCGCCGCTGGTAACGGTTGATGCCGAACAGCCCATACAGCAGCGAACCGCCCAGCGGCAACAAGGCGATCAGCAGTACCCACAGCGTGGCCGATCGAGGGTCACGCTTGTAGATGACCGCGTGCCCCGCTGTGGGGATAGCGACCGCCAGCGACACGAGGGTGGCTGCCCATGTCAGCCCGTTGGGGTCGGACACGACAGCCTCCCATCGCTCAAGATTCGCCGCCCGCTGACTTCTTCTTGCGCGCAGGCTTGCTCGCGTCGCTAGGCGGCGTCTCGGCCACGTTCGCGGCATCGGGCTTCTCAGGCTCGGCCGGCTTCGCGGGTGGCTCCTGGCGCTCGAAGACCACCCGTTCGGCCTTGTCGTCCCAGCGGGCGCTGGCGTGATCGGCCTTGCCGATACCGCCACCCAGCATCTCGCGCGCCAGTGCCGTCTCCAGCTCGCTGCGGATCAGCCGCTTGAGCTCACGCGCGCCGAACTCGGGCTTGTAGCCTTCCTCCGCGAAGTGATCGATCAAGGTCTGATCGAAGGTCAGCGTCACGCCCTGGCTGGCGGCGTTGCGGGCCACACGATCGAGCTGCAGGCCGACGATATGGCGGATCTCCTCCTTGCCCAGCGCATGGAAGACGATGATCTCGTCGATGCGGTTGAGGAACTCGGGGCGGAAGTGTCCGCGCAGCACGTCCATCACCTCGCCCTTGGTCTTCTCGTATTCCTCGCCGGCGGCGCCACGGGCCTTCAGCCGACGCTGGATGATGTCCGAGCCCAAGTTCGAGGTGGCGATGATGATGGTATTGGTGAAATCCACCACCCGGCCCTTGCCGTCGGTGAGCCGCCCGTCGTCGAACACCTGCAACAGGATGTTGTAGACGTCGGGGTGCGCTTTTTCGATCTCATCGAGCAACAACACGCTGTAGGGTTTGCGCCGCACTTTCTCGGTGAGCTGCCCCCCCTCGTCATAGCCCACATAGCCCGGAGGCGCGCCCACCAGGCGTGCCACGGTATGGCGTTCACCGTACTCGGACATGTCGATGCGCAGCAGCGCACCTTCATCGCCATAGATCGACTCGGCCAGCGCCTTGGCGAGTTCGGTCTTGCCCACACCCGTCGGCCCGAGGAACAGGAAGGTGGCCACTGGCTTGCCGCCTTCGCGCAGGCCCGCGCGCGCCAGACGCACGGCATCGGCCACCGCGCGCACCGCTTCGTCCTGGCCCACCAGGCGCTCGTGCAGCCGCTGCTCCAGATGCAGCAGCTTCTCGCGTTCTTCCACCGTCAGCTCGTTGACCGGAATGCCGGTCAGGCGCGAGACGATCTGCGCGACATGCTCGGCTTTGACTTCGGCACTGCCCGAGGCGCGCTCGCGTTCCCATTCCTCGACAAGCTTCTTGAGTTCGGCCTCTTTGGCCTCGATGTGCTTGCCCAGCTCGGCGGCCTTGTCGTACTGCTTGCGCGAGGCCACATAGTCCTGCTCACGCCGCAGCTGGTGCAGTTCGGACTCCAGCTCCTGCACCGCCACCGGGCGGGCCGTGGCCGACAGCTTCACGCGTGCGGCCGCCTGGTCGAGCAGGTCGATGGCCTTGTCAGGCAAAAAGCGCGCGGTGATGTAGCGGTCCGACAACTCGGCGGCGGCGATGATCGCATCCTCGGTGATGCTGACCTTGTGGTGCGCCTCGAAGGTGTCGCGCAGGCCGCGCAGGATCATCATGGTCTGCGCTACCGTCGGCTCGGGCACCATCACCGGCTGGAAGCGACGCTCCAGCGCGGCGTCCTTCTCGATGTACTTCTGATACTCGTTGAGCGTGGTGGCGCCGATCAGGTTCAGTTCGCCGCGCGCCATCATCGGCTTGAACACGTTGGCCACGTCCAGCCCGCCTTCGCCGCCACCCTGGCCTGCACCGACGATGGTGTGCACCTCGTCGATGAAGAGAATCAGCTCGCCCTGGTGCTCGGTCACTTCCTTGAGCACCTTCTGCACGCGCTCTTCGAACTCGCCGCGGTACTTGGCGCCTGCCACCATGGCGTTGATGTTGAGTTCGACCAGACGCTTGTCGCGCAGCGTCTCGGGCACTTCGCCGGCGACCATGCGCTGCGCCAGCCCTTCGACGATGGCGGTCTTGCCGACGCCGGGCTCGCCGATCAGCACCGGGTTGTTCTTCTTGCGCCGGGCCAGCACTTCGATGGTCGTCTCGATCTCCTGCGCGCGGCCGATGACCGGATCGAGCTTGCCCTCGCGCGCCATCTTGGTGAGGTCGCGCGAATACTTCTCGAGTTCCGGCGTGTTGGTCGGCGTCTCGGCGCGGCCATCCTCGGCCCCTTTGCCGACCACCTTGCTTACCTGCTGGCGCAGCGCTTGCGGCGTGAGGCCGTAACGGCGCAGCAGGTTGGCCGCCAAACCTTCGCCTTCCTCGGCGAGCCCGATCAGGAAATGCTCCGGCCCGACATAAGAGTGGCCGAGTTCGTTGGAGGCCACGAAAGCACGGCTGAGCGCGTCCTTGACCCGGGGCGACACGCCGATCTCGCCCTCGAACGGCTTATCGCCGCGCTTGGCTTCGGATTCGATCTGGCGCTTGAGGTCATCGACCTTGATCTTGAACTGCCCCAGGATGGTCTTGACCACGTCGCTGTCGGATAGCGCCAGCAGCAGGTGTTCGGTATCGACTTCGGCGCGCCCGAACTCTGCAGCGTGTCGGGCGGCCTCCTGCAACAAAGCCTCGGACTGTTCGCTGATGCGGCTGGCGAGCCCACTGCCGCGACGGCGCGCGGTGCCCGTACCGGCCGGGGCGGGTTCGCCGAACGAGGCATCGACGACCTCGTCGGTATCGGCCGCCATGGACGGTGCGTCGTCACCGATGCGGAAGAAGTCGCTGCCAAGGAAGTCTTCGAACAGCCCGCTGCGCGAGCCGAACAAGGCTTCCAGCGGTGAGACGGTGCGCTTTTGCTGGCGCACCAGTTGGCGATAGTGATCGTCACACAACAGCATGGTGCTGTGGCGACCATTGAGATTGGCTTCCACCCGCACCGTGGCGGGCTGGCCGCAGACTTGGCATTGTTTTCTGGCCATGCTGATGCTCCTGTAAAGATTGATCTGACGAGGCACCGCCGATCACGGTGCCTCATCTCTTTGTGGTTTTTGAGAAAAACGCGCTGCCCCGCGTCAGCCGTTGATCGGGATCGAGCGCCCCTGCTTGGGCGTACTGGCCTCGCGCTTTTCCATCGTGATCGTGAGCACGCCGTTCTTGAAAGCGGCCTTGATCGTGTCCTGGTTGGCATCGGCCGGCAGGTTCAGAGCGCGCTGAAAGCTGCCGTAGGAGCGCTCCACCCGGTGGAAACCGCCGTCTTTCGTTTCCTGCTCCTGACGCTTTTCACCGCGCACCAGCAGCACGTCGTTGTCGAGCGTGATCTGGATGTCTTTCTCCTCGATGCCGGGTACTTCCAGGGCGATCTTGTACTGCTTGTCGGTCTCCTGGATGTCCAGCGCCGGCTTCAGCATGCCCGGCCAGTCCGACGGCCAGCGTGGCATGGCCAGCGTCGGGAAACCGAAGCCTCGAAACGCGTCGTCGAACAGGCGGTCGATCTCGCGATGCAATTGCAGGATGGGACTGACGGGCCCACCCGCCACCGGCAGGTCATTGCGCTGCACCGGCAGCGAGGCAGTGCTCTGTTGTTCTTCCTGCTCCTTTTTGAACCAGTTCCAGGGAGCCAATTTCTTGAAATCAATGTCCATGTCATACCTCCAGAAATCAATTGAAGACTCACTCAATCCGTTTGCCTGCGGCTATGGATAGCGCGCCCAGGCAACACGGGATGTTTCGCTGACTTCGGCTGCTCATCTGTGCGTATCACCTCCTTCTTTCTGCCTGCTTGGATCTGATCATTGATCCATCGATCGATTTCACTTTGACGAAACCGCCACGTCCCGCCGACCTTGAAGGCCGGAATCTCCCCGTGCGAAGCGAGCCGGTAAAGCGTCCGCTTGCCGACTTTCAAGTAGGCAGCCAACTCGTCGAGTGTGAAGATCGCCTGCTGGCGCGCTGTCATACCACCCCCACAAGTTCCGTCGTCACGCGGCCTCGCTCGAGGAAATTCTTGCAAGACTTTGCAAGATAGTGCGCCTAATATGCCGAAAGTCAAGAGTCAACATCCAGCGACCTGCTGGCCGATTGATGTGACTCAATCGTAAGCAGCCAGGAAACAAATGTTGGCTGCCACCGCGATGGTGCTTCCCAAGTCATCAGTCTGCAGCCATGTGAAAGGGGAAGTCCATGAACGAGATTGCCCGAGTCGGGGTGGATCTGGCCAAGCGGGTTATCTAGGTGCATGCGGTGGATGCGCGCGTGGTGGTTGCCAAGGCGCTGGCCGCTGACAAGTTTGCGGCCTGGTGCGCGGAGCTGCCTCCCGGCTGCCTGGTGGCCCTGGAGGCCTGCGGCGGTGCGCATCACTGGGCACGCAAGCTGCGCGGCTATGGGCTGGATGCGCGGCTGATTGCAGGCCACTTCGTCACGCCCTACCGCATGGCCGGCAAGGGACGCAAGAACGGTGCGGCCGATGCCGCAGCGATCTGCGAGGCGGCAACCCGCCCGCACATGCGCTTCGTGCCGGTGAAGCCGCCGGCGCAGACGCTGCTGGCCAGCCATCAGCTACGCAAACCTCCCGATTCACTCACGCAGCTTATTCCTGCTTGCCTAGGGACGACCATGTAAGCGGCAGATGGTCGGAGTCCTTTGCGACCAGCACCTACGCGAGCAGCCCGCAGGTGGGGATGCCCTTGGCGATGATCTCCGCCGGGACCGGCGCCTGGGTCAGCGTTCGGCACCTATGCGCAGGTCCACTTGCCGCGGATGTGGCACTCTACCGTGAATACGCCCGGTGTGTTGTCCAGCTTCTCGCTGATGCGCTTGAGCGCACAGCCGCACGCGCAGCGAGTGTTCTCGGGCTCGTGGTGGCAGTCCACGCGCGGCAGGTCCGCCGGCAAGGCGGTGCGCTTAGGCATCGCGCCAGGCGTAGCCGGCGGCTTCTTCTTGCCCAGCAGTTCCTGGAGCTGCGCCTCAGCCGCGGCAAGGTCGGCGTCCAGAGCCTCGTCGAACAGCGCGCGTTGTTCGGCATCGAGCTGCTCGCTCTTCTTGCCGAACTTCAGGCGTCGCAGCTGGGCGATCTCGAACGAGAGCTTCGCCGTAGGCGCTGACATGGGCGAAAAGCATCCGAGCATCACCCCCCAGGATGGCTCTCATCTCGATACAGAGGTGAATCCTCCGCACTATTCGGCTCCCTACGATGATATGGACTGATCACATCGGTAGGGAGAAAGCATGAACTTACGCCATCTTCGCTGCTTCATCGCCGTAGCCGAGGAACTGCACTTCGGCCGGGCTGCTCGACGGCTGCACATCGAACAGTCTCCACTGTCGCGCACGATCCGCCAGATGGAGGCGGATTTAGGGGTGCCGCTGCTCAACCGCTTGCCACGCAGTGTTCGTCTCACACCGGCGGGACAGGTCTTCCTCGAAGAAGCCCGGCGCGTACTGCTGGCCTTCGAGCAAGCGCAGACCAAGGCACGCGCCGCAGCGAACCAGCGGAACACGCTGCGCATCGCACTATCTGGTGACATGGGGCAGGCCCGCTTGTCGGCGTTGCTTGCGCTTTGCCGCGAGGAGGCACCACAGGTCGGCATTCGGATATTTGAAACGCCACTGGCGCAGTTGGTGACTGGACTGCGCAACGACTTGTATGACGCAGGTTTTGCATTGGCTGGTGAAATGGACGCCGGCATCGTCGCCATGCCGGTGTGGCGAGACCCGCTGGTGGTGGCTTTGCCCGCCAGGCATCCGCTGCTGGCTTTCAAGGAAGTGCCGCTGGAGGAAGTGGCGAGCTATCCGCTGGTGCTGTGCGATCCCCAGGTCTGCGAAGGTTGCAGCCGGCAGCGCGAACGGCTGCTCCGCACGGTGGATGCGCAGCCGACGGTAGCCGAGTACGTCAAGACCCATTCCCTGATGCTGGCCCTCGTGGCCGCCGGCTACGGCGTGGGCTTTTCGAGCGCGGCGCATCTGGCGGGTTGCCATCAGGCCGATGTCGTCGTGCGGCCGCTGGCCGACGAGACCGCTTCGCTGACGACCTATCTACTGCGACCCGAAGGCGAAATCATGGAGCCGCTGCGGCAGTTCATCGACCGCGTGGAGCGTGTCGGACGCCCGCAAGGCACCGATCAACGCCCGATGTGACGCGGGGATTTTGGACGGTACGATTCCCTTTCGGTCTGGACCTTGACCCGCATTGCATCGGCGGCCGACCTTTTGCGTCACGGGCATGGATGGCGAATCGGGCCTATCCACCCGGCATCAAGCAAGGCACCTTCAAGCTGTCGAGGTCACAGCAGTGACGCAGAACGCATGAGCCCTTGCTGGATGCAAACCGGCTCAGCCGGAAGTCGCATTGGCGCTTTACCCCGCCCGTATTCCTACGAAAACTTTGCCCTGGTTTTCCGGTAAAGCGCAGCATCCCTTCCTGATCGAACTTGGATGCGCGGCTTTTCAGACCGTTGCGCCGGTAACAAGATTTTTCGCAGGTGCATTATGGTTGAGGTGTAGCGGGCACCGCAAGGAGGTTTGCCCCCTGCGTAACGCTCGGCGACATCGCCGCACCCAACGTCCACCACGATGCCGACCGGCTCGCGCTTCATCGGGTTCTTTGGGCAATCGCTGCGCCCATGTGGGCCGCGCGCGCTTGCCATGTGTCGATCCGACGATGGGAAGAGCGCGATATGCCGAAATCGAGCAGCCACGCCTTTGGCGCAAAGACGTACTACCGACCGATCGAGGCGGCCGTCCGCTGGTGCGGTCTCCTGCGCTTCGAGCAGCGTATTCTGGAAGCGCTGGAGCAGCGTGCCATGCCGGAGCCCGGCGAATTCCCGCGCTGGCCGCTGCTGCGCCTGTATGCCGAGCGCATCTTCGACGCGCTGACGCATGGCGAATTGCCCGGTGGCAAGGCCGGCATCGTGCTGGACTCGCAGCGGCCGGCGCTCGACGACCCCGAGCTGACCGTGCGCCACGTGGACTTGAAAGCGTGGATGTCGCAGTTCTACCCCGGCGATCGGCCGGGGTTTTTGTTTGACGGCATCGAACGCGCGGTGCATCCGGCGGTGAGCGTGGACACGCTCAACATTCTGCTGGCCGATCGCGAAGCAGCGAAGTCGCAACTTGCCGAACTTGCCCTGGTGCATGAAACGCTGCGCACCGCGCACGAAGCACTGGCGAAGGAACATGCCACGCGCGCGGCCAACGACGAACAGGCGCGCGAGCCTGGCCTGCGCAGCGAGACGACTTACCTCAACATCATCGGCGGACTGCTGACGCTGCTGCTGGGCAATTCGCCGTCAGGCGCGGCCTATTCGTCGTTCCGCAGCATGGATGCCGTGGTCAGCGCGCTGATCGCACACCATGAGGGGCGGCCGGGTCTCAGCGAGCGGACGCTGTGGAGCAAGCTCGCGCAGGCGCGGCGCCACCTGGAGGCGTCGCGCTGACGACGCGGCCAGCATGATGCCGATGCGGCGCACTGCAATTGCAGTCGCTGCTTCTGCAATTGCAGTGATTTCGGCGACCGCGGTGTATTGAATACGAGGCACTTTCCGAACAGCGCCAGTGAGCGTCAAGGAGTGTCTCTCATGTCTTCGCAGACCACCGCGCCGGCAGTGCCGGCCGAGCACCGCATCCTGCGTCGCGCCGAAGTCGAGGCCAAAACCGGCTTCAAGCGCGCGCACATCTACAGCCTGATGAAAGAAGGCAAGTTCCCCAAGGCGCTGCGCTTGGGCGTGCGCGCCGTGGGCTGGGACTCGGCGGAGGTCGAGCAATGGATCGCCGATCGCCTCGATGAGCGCGCCTGACGCTTTTCCTCGGTACATGCCATTCAACCGGGAGAGGCCCATGCAGGTGGTGTCCATCATTTCGACCAAGGGCGGCGTCGGCAAGACCACGACGGCGGCCAACCTGGGCGGCTTCGCAGCCGACACCGGGCTGCGCGTGCTGCTGCTGGACCTGGACGTGCAGCCCACGCTGTCGAGCTACTTCACGCTGGCCGAGCGCGCGCCGGCCGGGATCTACGAGATGCTGGCCTACAACGAGCAGCGCGCCGAGCAACTGGTGTCGCGCACCGCGATCGAGCGGCTTGACCTGGTGCTCTCGAACGACGACCGCGGCGAGCTGAACACGCTGCTGCTGCACGCGCCCGATGGCAGATTGCGGCTGCGCCACCTGCTGCCCACGCTGGCGCCGCACTACGACCTGCTGCTGATCGACACCCAGGGCGCGCGCAGCGTGCTGCTGGAGATGGCGGTGCTGGCCTCGAACTTGGCGCTTTCGCCGGTGACGCCGGAAATCCTCGCGGCGCGCGAGCTGCGGCGCGGCACGCTGCAACTCATCGAGGACATCGCGCCGTACCGCCACCTCGGCATCGAGCCGCCGCCGCTGCACCTGCTCATCAACCGCGTGCATCCGGTGTCGTCGAATGCGCGGCTGATCCAGCAGGCGCTGCGTCAGGTATTCCAGGAGCAGCCTGGCGTGCGCGTGCTGGACACCGACGTGCCGGCGATTGAAGCCTATCCGCGCGCCGCGACGCGCGGACTGCCGGTGCATCGGGTGGAATACCGCCAGCCGGCGGGCCGCACGGCACCTGCCGCATTGGAGACCATGCGCGCGCTGGCCGGCGAGCTGTTCCCGGCGTGGCAGGAGCGCTTTGCGCTCGTCACCGGCCGAGGCGACGCGGGAGGGGCCGGCCATGGCCAGCGCACATGACCTGGCCCGCGGCCACAAGCGGCTGCGAGGGCTGATCGAGTTCGCCCTGGGAGAAGGTTGGAAGGTGGTGCGCACCCGCGGCGGGCACCTGCTGTTCACGAAGCAAGGCTGCGCGCCGATCTACACCAGCTCGACGGCGAGCGACCACCGCGCCGAGCGCAACGCCCGTGCGCAGCTTCGCCGCGCCGACCGACAGGCGGCCCAGGGTGTTGCAGCATCTCAGGAGAATGGCCGTGGCTGACCTGACGCCGCAGGACATGGCCGCCAATCTGCTGGCCTCGGGCTTCGAGCGCAACGGCCCTTCGGTCGCGGCCCTGAGCGACCCCATCGCCGACACGCCGATGGTGGTGACGCTGGACCAGTTGCGCCCCTACGACCACGACCCGCGCGTGACGCGCAACCCGGCCTACGAGGACATCAAGGCCTCGATCCGCGAACGCGGGCTCGATGCGCCGCCCGCGATCACGCGCCGGCCCGGCGAACCGCACTACATCATCCGCAACGGCGGCAACACGCGCCTGGCGATCCTGCGCGAGCTGTGGAGCGAGACGAAAGACGAACGGTTCTTCCGCATCCCCTGCCTGTTCCGCCCGTGGCCGCAGCGCGGCGAAGTGGTGATGCTGACCGGGCACCTGGCCGAGAACGAGTTGCGCGGCGGGCTCAGCTTCATCGAGCGGGCCTTGGGCGTGGAGAAGGCGCGCGAGTTCTACGAGCAGGAAATGGGGCGGGACAGCGGCCAGCCGCTGTCGCAGAGCGAGCTGGCGCGGCGGCTTACGGCCGATGGCTTCCCGCTGCCGCAGTCGCACATCAGCCGCATGCAGGACGCCGTGCACTACCTGCTCCCGGCGATCCCCACGCTGCTGTACGGCGGGCTCGGCCGGCATCAGGTGGAACGGCTCGCGGTGCTGCGCAAGGCCTGCGAACGCACCTGGGAGCGGCATGCCCTGAGGCGCAACCTGTCGATGGACTTCGCTACGCTGTTCCAGGACCTGCTGGCGCAGTTCGACACGCAGCCCGACAACTTCTCACCGCAGCGGGTGCAGGACGAGCTGGTCGGCCAGATGGCCGAGCTGCTGGAAGCGGACTACGACACGCTGAGCCTGGAAATCGACGACAGCGAGAGCCGGCAGCGCGCATTGACCAGCGATCCTGCGCCGCTGCAGGCGGCAAGACCTGCGGTGCCGGCCGGGCCACCGCGACCACCGTCACCGCCTTCGCTGCCGCCCGGCCCCTCGGTGCAGTCGTCGGAGCCTGGCCCTGGCCAGGCTGCGCAGGCCGGTTCCACGCCGGCCGCCAGCGACAAGGGCATGCAGCAGGATGACGAACGCCTGCAGGGTCACATCGTGTCCCCGGCCCCGACCACCGAACGCCTGCAATCCATCCAGCGCATGGTGGCCGATCAGATGGGCGACAAGCTGCCCGACTTCGAGGCCGACGCGCTGCGCGCGATCCCTGTGCAGGCGGGCGGGCTCTACCCCATCTCGGATGTCTGGTACATCGAGCCCGGCCTGGATGTGCCGGATCGGCTGCGGGTGCACATCGCACAGTTCGCGCGCGAGATCGCCGAGGAAGCCGACGTGGCCGGGCAGGTCGAACCCAGCGAAGGCGGCATGGGCTTCGTCTGCGTGGCGCCCCCGGCGGTGCGCGCATTGCCTCCGTTCGCGTGTGCGGTGCTGACCTTGCTGCATGCGCTGTGCGCCGCGCCCCGACCCGCCCCCGGCTTCGATGGCGCCCGGCTGGCCGACGACCTAGCGGCCTTGCTGCATGGCGGCGGCGCATATCCGCGCCTGAGCGATGCCGGGCTGGTAAAGCTGTTCCGGCTGCTGCGCATGGCGCGCCGGCTGCTGGATCTGGAGACCGGCGCGGCCTCCAGCAACCCCGGCCACGGCGCCTGAGCAGAGGCCATCATGTCGGCACCGCATCCGCTCAACCAGGCCGTCATCGCACAGGCGCTGCACGACCTGCGCAATGGGCAACTGCGGCGCTGCAAGGCGATGGGCTTCGGCGAGGAGGAGCTGGACGCGCTCAAGCACCCCGAACTCGTGAGCATGCTGGTGAACGCCACGGTGTCGTGGTGTTCGGTGTCGGTGAACCGCGATGTGCTGAAGCGGCTGCTGAGCCAAGTGCACGACGTGGAGCGAGAGATCGCGACGGTCGACCGCATGCTGCGCCTGGGCGCCAGCACGGAGATGGTCAGCCGCTTCTACGGGCTTACGCACCAGGAGGTGGCCCTGCGCCGCGACATCCTCGGCCTGCCCAAGCGCAAGGGGCGGCATCCGGTGCTGGACGAGGCGCAGGACACGGCGCTGTGGAAGCAGTGGAAGGCCGGCGTCATGGAGCGCGGCATCGCGCTGGACGATGAGGTGGCGATGCTGACGCTGACCATGGACCTGGCCGAGACCTTGAACCTGCCGATGTCGGTGATCTGGTCGGCGATACGCAACTGGATCGACCAGGGGCTGGTGTAGGCCATGGCGACCGGCGGCGCACCCCGGCGCGATGGCCCCGTGGCGCTGTCGGCACTGTTCGACGACGCGCTGCGGGAACTGGTGCCACGGGCACCACCGACACCGCCAGCCCCGCGCGGCGCTGCTGCTGCATTGCCGGCCGCGCCGGTCAGCGACGGCTTCCTCTACAGCGGCAACCGGCACGAGAGCGTGCCGCGTGCGCTGTTCCTCGACCGGCGCCTGACGCCGCTGGAGCGCAACGCCTGGCAGGTGCTCCGCCTGCAGCTCCAGAGCGACGGCGTGACGGCGTTCCCGACCTACGACCAGCTTCGCCCCTACCTCGCCTCGATGCCCTGCGCGGCGCAGGCCTCGCACGAGACCGTGGCGCGCGCCTTGACGCTGCTGCGGCTGACGCGCTGGCTGAGCCTGGTGCGACGGCGCCGCGACCCGAAGACCGGGCGCATCCTGAGCAACCTCTACGTGCTGCACGACGAACCGCTGACACCCTTCGAGGCGATGCAGCTCGACCCCGACTACCTCGGCCTGGTCAGCCAGGCGCTGACCCATGCGGCGAAGGCGGTGCAGATCGTCGGCATGAACACCCTGCGCGAGATCGCCGAAGACCCGATGCTCAACGGCCGCACGCTGCCCACGCGGCTGCAGGTGCTGGCACAGCGCATGGCGCGCAACGAATGGGCGGACGCGAGTTATCCACAAGCGCCTGTGGATCACGAATCCGAAGAAGGCCAGGACGGCCTGCTTCGGAATCTCGAAGGCCCGTCTTCGGAATCCGAAGCAGGGCTGAAATCCGCGCCAGACGGCTCACTTCGGAATCCGAAGGAGGACCGTACTGTACGTATGGATCGTATAAATCAAGTACGTACAGTACCGCGCGCGAAGTCGTTGCAGCACCTGCGCCTGCCCGAGCGCCTGCTGCGCTTGAAGGACGAGCAGCAAAGCGGCGCGATGGTGGCCTTGCAGCAGGTGGACGAGTCGCTGCGGCAGGCGGTGTTGGACGAATGGGATGCGCGCTGCCGCAAAAGCGCGGTACGCAACCCGGCCGGCTATCTGTTCGGCATCATCCAGAAGGCGATGCGCGGCGAGTTCAAGGCCTGGGCCGGCGAAGGCGGTTCGCCATCGACGCCGCCTGCGCCGCCGCCACGGCCAGCCGCACCGGCACCGTCTGCACCGCCACCGCCCGCGCCGAACGGCCCTGGCCGCGAGGCAGCGCGGGCCTACCTGGCGAAACTGCGTTCAACCCTGGGCGATTCCTGAGCAGCTATCCCCAGGGGATAGCTGGGACACGAAGCCTTCCAGGCATCGGCTTCGGTTCTGTCATGCGTCGCACGGTCGCAGCCCGGCGCGGACCTATCCCCTGGGGATAGACGGAACACGCGACCTTCCGGGGCGACAACCGGGAGCGCACCCGCTGCGGTTTGTTGACTGACGCCCTTCCGGGCGATGCCGATGCTGGCGGCTCGTTCCCGTACCGCGAGTCGTCACCATGGCCAATGAATCCCAGCCGCACCTGCAGTTGAATCTCGGATCGCTGCGCAGCGCGATGTCGCTGACGCTGCACACCCACCACGCTTCACGCATCTGGCATGGCCGAGCGCCTGCCGAGGGCCGGCCCGGGATCATCGGCCTGAACGGCTACATCAGCGTGATGAACAAGATGAAGCGCGGCGCCGAGCAGGACGATCCCTACTCGGATTTCTGGATGCTGCGCATCGAGGACAAGCTGACGCAGACCAAGGACAGCTTGCAGGCGCTGCGTGAGCAGGTGGACCAGGCGCTGGCCGACGTGCCGCCCGCGCTGTCGCTGGGCGAGAACATGAACGTGCAGCCCGTGAAGCTGCCGCTGTTCGTCAATGCGCAGCTCGGCTTCATAGCGGTGTACCTGCTGGCCGACTACGACGACCTGGCCCGCAAGCTGATCCTCGCCCACCACACCGCGCTGATCGACCGCAGCACGCTGGAACGCTGGCTCAACGACGGCGCGCATGCGCTGCGCAGCCTGTTCTCGCTGGCACAGCAGTACCGCTACTCCGGCGCGACGCGCGACGACTTCGCCTCGAAGAACGCGGTGGCGCGGGCGGCGCTGGAGAAGTTCGGCGAGTTGCCGCAGGACGTGCTCGAAGGCACGCGCCGCTCGCGCTTTGCGCCACCGATCGCACGGCGGTCGGGCAAGCCTGGTAAAGCCGCGGATGCCGCACCCAGCGCTGGCGCAGCCGACGTGGCGGACGACGACCACGACCATGACGGCGAAGGCACGAAGGCATGACAGCATCGTCTTCCAACGGCCAACCGGCGCGCTTCCTGCCGCTGGAACAGGCGGACTTCCAGCGCCTGGAACACGGCTCCTACCTAAAAGGCCTTTTACAGCCTTTTAAAGGTAAGGGGAGTCTGGAGGCCTGGGCCAACCAGTGCACGGCGCTGCGCGACGACTTAATCGGGCTGGCGCAGCGGCGCGTGCTGCAACAGGCGCGGGCCTACCCCTTCTCGCTGCTCGACGTGCAACTGGCCCAGCAGACCACTGGCGCAGGCACGACCTTCCTGCGCTGGCGCAACCACGACCGTTCTTCCATGGGCGTGGCGCTGTGGGAATCGCTGCTCGACCGCCCGGCGACGCCGGCCTCGCTGATCGACGACCTGTACGCGATGGAGCTGCAGCGCATCGCTTTGAACATGCAGATCAGCCTCCTTCACACGCTGGGCCGCCAGGCCCAGGAGTGCGCCAGCAAGGCCGCGCAGGCCGAAGCGGCTTACCTGCGACGTGTCCACGGGCATGCCGCGTCGGTTCCATCCACCACCCCCAAGGAGTCTCCATGAGCACGCACTTCGTCGGCGAGGGCAACATCGGTTCCGCGCCGGACTATCGCGAATTCCCTAACGGCAACGACGAGCCGCGCCGGCTGCTGCGCCTGAACGTCTACTTCGACAACCCGATCCCAAAGAAGGACGGTGAATTCGAGGACCGCGGCGGCTTCTGGGCGCCGGTGGAGCTGTGGCACCGCGACGCCGACCACTGGAAAGACCTGTACCAGAAGGGCATGCGCGTGCTGGTAGAAGGCCGCACGGTGAAGGACGAGTGGGAGGACGCCGACGACAACGAGCGCACGACCTTCAAGATCGAGGCCCGCCGCATCGGCATTCTGCCGTACCGCATCCAGGCCGTGACCCTCAGCGCCAGGACGCTGGAACCCGAGGCCGCAGTACCGCCGCCGAAGGAGACCAAGGGGACGAAGGCGTCGAAGGAAACCAAGGCCAAGGGCTGATTCCCCGCAGGGGGCGGCTGTAGCAACCGTCAGACGCCCGCCATGCACCAGCTATCCCCAGGGGATAGCTCCAGGGTGTTCCACCGGGTTCCAGCCGCCCTCCCGAAACGACGCTCCCGCTGCGCCAGCCGTTGCGGCTTCGCGCATGCCGCTGCGGCAACGCATCGCCTGCCGATCACAAAGCGGTGTCTGCGCCAATCGGCTTCCTTGCTGCCGTCATCCGCTGGCCCGGCCAAGCTGGGGCCATCCGATGACCGCACACTTCCAAGGAGGCTTCATGCGCGTGTTCCTGTGCGAGAAGCCGTCCCAGGGCAAGGACATCGCCCGTGTGCTGGGCGCCGGCCAACGCGGCAACGGCTGCTACAGCGGTGCGGGTGTCGTCGTGACCTGGTGCATCGGTCATCTGGTCGAAGCGGTTCCGCCCGAAGGCTACGGCGAGCAGTACAAGCGCTGGGGCATCGAGCAACTGCCTATTCTTCCCGAGCGTTGGCGTGTCGAGCCCAAGGCGGCGACCGCGGCGCAGTTCAAGGTCGTGCAGCAGCTCGTCGCCAAGGCGGGCGAACTGGTGATCGCGACCGACGCCGACCGCGAGGGCGAGATGATTGCCCGCGAGATCATCGAGCTGTGCGGCTACCGCGGCCCGATCCAGCGCCTGTGGCTGTCGGCGCTCAACGATGCGTCGATCCGCAAGGCCCTGGGCACGCTCAAGCCGTCCGCCGAGACGCTGCCGCTTTACTTCTCCGCGCTCGCCCGATCGCGTGCCGACTGGCTGATCGGGATGAACCTGAGCCGCCTGTTCACGTTGCTCGGGCGCCAGGCCGGCTACACCGGCGTGCTGTCGGTCGGGCGCGTGCAGACACCGACGCTCAAGCTGGTGGTGGACCGTGACCGCGAGATCGCGCGTTTCGTTTCGGTGCCGTTCTGGGCCATCGAGGTTGCACTCTCACATGCGGGCCAGTCCTTCGTCGCAAGCTGGACGCCGCCGCAGGGCAGCACCGACGACGCCGGCCGCTGCCTGCAACAGCCGGTGGCGCAGCAGGCTGCCGAGCGCCTGCGCGCGGCCGGTGCCGCCCAGGTGCTGTCGGTGGAAACAGAGCGCGTGCGCGAAGGGCCGCCGCTGCCGTTCGACCTCGGCACGCTGCAGGAGGTGTGCTCGAAGCAGTTGGGTCTGGACGTGCAGGAGACGCTGGACATTGCCCAGGCGCTGTACGAGACGCACAAGGCGACCACCTATCCGCGCTCGGACTCAGGCTACCTGCCCGAGAGCATGTTGGCCGAGGTGCCCACCGTACTCGACAGCCTGCTCAAGACCGACCCCGGCCTGCGCCCGCTGATCGACCGCCTGGATCGCCAGCAGCGTTCGCGGGCCTGGAACGACGGCAAGGTCACGGCGCACCACGGCATCATTCCCACGCTGGAACCGGCGAACCTCTCGGCGATGAGCGACAAGGAGCTGGCCGTCTACAGGCTGATCCGCGCCCACTACCTCGCGCAGTTCCTGCCGCACCACGAATTCGACCGGACGGTGGCGCAGCTTACGTGCGGCGGGCAGTCGCTGGTCGCGGTCGGTAAGCAGATCGCGGTGGCCGGATGGCGCCAGGTACTGGCGGCGCCGGAGCCCGACGACGCGGACGGCGAGGAAGCGCAGCGCGGCCAGGTGCTGCCGGCGCTGCGTGCTGGAGCTTCCTGCCAGGTCGGCCAGGTCGATCTGAAGGCGTTGAAGACGCTGCCGCCCAAGCCCTACACGCAGGGCGAGCTGGTCAAAGCCATGAAGGGCGTCGCCAAGCTCGTGACCGACCCACGCCTGAAGCAGAAGCTCAAGGACACCACGGGCATCGGCACCGAGGCCACGCGCGCCAACGTCATCAGCGCCTTACTGGCACGCGGCTATCTTGTGAAGAAGGGCCGTGCCATCCGCGCATCGGATGCGGCTTTCACGCTGATCGACGCGGTGCCGGCGGCCATCGCCGATCCGGGCACGACGGCGGTGTGGGAGCAGGCGCTGGACATGATCGAGGCCGGCCAGATGACGCTGGACACCTTCATCGCCAAGCAATCGGCCTGGGTCGCCCAGCTCGTGCAGCAGTACCGCGGCGCAACGCTCCCCCTCAAGCTGCCGCCCGCGCCGAGCTGCCCGCAGTGCGGCGCCCCGATGCGCCAGCGCACTGGCAAGAACGGCGCGTTCTGGTCGTGCAGCCGCTACCCGGACTGCAAGGGCACGGAGCCGGTCGAAACCGCGACAGGCAAGCCCGCAGCGCCAAGCCCGCGGCGTCGGTCTCCGAAGGCGAGCTGACGCCCACGTTTCCCTCTGCCACGCCGGCTGCTGCCGACGGCGGGGCAAACCTCCCGCACCCCGCGGGACTCCCCAGCGCGCGTTCCCTTCTGCAACGGTGTGCGCGTCCTGCAGGCCCATCACGGCCTGCTGGGCGAGAAGGTCATTTCTCCCCGGATCGCGTTCGCCGCGGTTCCCCTGATCGAGGTGCTTCCGCCGATACGCGAGCGGTCTCCTGACGCCTTGGTGTGCAAAACTGCGAGGCGCCAGGAGACCGCTTGCGGTCGACGGTATTCGGTGCCGGTGCCCGCCGGCGGAACAACGGGCTCCCTTTGTGTGTGGATGCACGCCAGAGGATTCCGGCCCCCAGCCACGAAACGGGCCGGGTGAGATTGCTGACGCAGCGAATGGCTTTGACGATGGCCTGGCCTGCTTGCAGCCCACAGGTGGATTGATTTCTCTCCAGCCGAAGCCTTGCGAGGCTTCGGCGCCTTTGTCGTGGGCGAACGGAATCGTGCATCGCTGCTCTTGCCAGCGCTCGGCCCAAACTGGACGGCGTTCGGTTCCGTTTGATCAGCGACGGAGTGCCGCCGCGCTTTCATTCTTCCCGCATGTGTCGCTGACGGTCGTCAGCACCATGCCCTGGCAGCCCCGGTCCTCAAGGCTGCAACGCGGTTCGCCGCGTTGACCGATCCAGTCCGCTTCGCACCGACCACCGCGGACGCGCGTCGCCACGACGCGGGTGCTTTTCATGTTCAACCCTTCGGGAGGTATCCGCTCCCGTCAGGGCGTGGTGCTCCCGGTCTTCAACCAACAGGAGAAAACCATGTCCCTTGCGCTCGCATCGGCACCTTTGAGTGCTGAACAGGCCCGAGCCGAATCCATCGGCTACCAGGCCCTGGCCTGCGTCGGCAAGCGCCTGCCCCTGCAAGTGCTGTGCAGCGCAGCCGGCCACTACATCGGCACCGCCGATGCGGACGGCCCGGTCTCGCGGGAGTCGGTCAGCTACTTCCGCTCGCACCACGCCGCCGAGCACGCCCTGCAAACGGGCCGCTGGCAGCAGCGCCTCCACCCGTGATGTCCAACCACCAGGAGCCCATGTCATGAACCGTGCCCTGCCTCAAGAGGTACTTGATCAGATCGAGCTGGAACACCAGCACTTCGCCGCCGCGCCCCAAGCCTTCTTCGAGGCGTGGAAACGCGGCGTCGACATCGCCGGAGCCGAATGGTTCGGCGACGGCACCCGCGAAGGCCTGCAGCGTGCCACCACCAAGTGGGATCTGCGGCCGAAGCTGCTGATGCTCAACGATGCCCTCGGCGTCCTGAGCAGCGGCCAGCGGATGTTCCTGTCCGCGATGGTGAGCTTCTACAACGCCCGCGAGGGCGGTGCGATGCTAAAGCGTTGCGGCTTCGAGGGTCTGTCCGACCTGGGCGGCCTCGACCTGGAACGGCGCAAGGTCGTCGCCGACCTGACGCTGAACTACAACGGCTGGTGAGCCGCGCTGCGGCCTGCCGACGTTCTTCTTTTCTTCCCACCCCACGAGGGACATGCGTCCCTGCATGGGGCCATGTCCCTCCTTTTCTTGAAAGGAGTGATTCATGTCCCCTGACTTTTCCATCGGTCTGCTCGTGACCGACGACGACATCGATGCGGTCATCCTTGAAGGCTGGCCGGCCGACGTGCGCAAGCCGCGCATCGTGGTGTTCGACTACGCCGGCAATGATGTGCCCGACGAGTATGTGCTGCATGTCAGCAGCGGAACCCCGAATACCGGATTGACCGGGCGCGAGGTGTTCCCGGTCGAGTACGGACCCGACTGCCGCTACCCATCGCCCGCTGAAGTCCTTTCGGTGCTCGATGCACCTAAGCCGGCCGGAAAACCTTCCGCGCTGAGCATCGCCCGCAACGTGCACCAGAGCATCCTCAACCTGGATGCGCGGCTGGATCGCCTGGAGCAGGCGCCGACCGGCGACGACTACAACCGCCTGTACCAGCTTGCGAATGGCGGCCTGCTCGACCTGTTGAAGGCGCTGGGCGACCCGTCCTCTACCGCTGCCGGCTGACCGGCTGCCACTTCATCCACCCGCTGGGGTTCAATCCCCAGCAGGGGATTGCCTCGGCCATCCCCTGCTGGAGAAATCCCATGTCCTACTCGAACAACAATCCCTTTGTCCGCGGCTACGACGGCCTGTCCGTCCAGCGGCTGCTCGCCATCTCCTACGACGACGACTGCCCGCTGACCTACCTGCCGCTGCATCCTTCGCAGTCGAATCTGCCGGACAGCCAGGTCGAACGGCGGGCCTGCATCTTCTCGGACGACTTCGTGCTGATCACCGAGGACCAGGTGGTCCCCAACGAGTTGCAGGCGCAATGCCGCAGCCACGGGCTCGCCCGCAACGTGGTCTATGCCGTGATGGCCGAGGAAGACGGCAAGCCACTGCACGTGGGCGACACTTACTCCGAAGAAGCGGCGCGGGAAGTCGTGCGGCGCCTGCGCTATGAAACCGGCTACTACAGCCGGTGCTGGGAAATCAGCAGCGCGCACCTCGACGCCGACGCACACCGCTTCCTCGCCGAACTGGCGGACATCGCCACGCCGACGCTGTTCCTGTTCGTCGCCTTCCGCATCCCGTACGGCCCGGCCATCGGGTTGAAGCTGATCGCCACGCCCTGGACCGACGAGAACCTGCGCGCGGTCGAAGGCATCACGGCCAAGCGGCTGATGCAGGAGCATCGCAAGAAGGGCATGCCGGAATCCCTCATGCACGTGCTGCACCTGGCCGCGCTCGCCGACGTGCGCATGCTGGTCTTCGATGCCGATGCGCAGGTGCTGGACGGCCTGCCGATCTACGACGACTGACACCACCTTTCGAGCCCCCACGCGGGGCTCGTATTCTTTCTGGACGAAGCCGGTGGACGCGCAGTGCCGATTCCCCCGCGTCGCTGGCCCACGCCTGACGCACGCTGCTCGCATGTTCGCTGGCGTTGCCGGCAAGCATGCCCAGGCAGTCGAGACCTTCGAGGCTGCGGCACGGTTCGCCGTGCTGGTTGCTATTCCTTCTCCGGGCGCATGTCGCGTCCATCCACCTCACCCCCAAGGGACACACCTCCCTTGCGGGCGGAAGTCCCTTGGTTGCCACAAGGAGTCTTCCATGGATACCCAAGCCATCCGCGCACAGATGCCGACGCTGGTTCGCGGCCACGTGCCTTCCAACGTCTGCAGCTTCAAGTTCAACATCTTCGACGGCCAGCCCAAGGTTTCGACGCTGGGCTTCCACGTTGATCCCAAGCCCTTCGAGGGCAAGGTCATCGCCACCACCGACGAGGCCATCGTCGTCAAGACGGGGCGGGCCGAGTTCGCGGTGCTCGACAAGGCCCTCGTCACCGACGTGCCCGACGAAGGCGCCAAGGTGCAGGTCGAACCGTATGCGCGGCGCCGCTTCGACGGCTTGCGCGCGGATACGCCCGAGGAGAGCACTGAGTTCACCGCCGACGGCCAGCCGTACACGGTGAAGCGGCTCATCCTGGGTTCCGCGCCGGCCAAGCTGCCGATCCCCGAGCCGCAGTGCCCCGAGCTGCAGGAGCTGATCCACCAACTGGAGCAGTTGCCCGCGCCCGATGGATTCCGCCGCATCACGCACCTGCTGGTGGATGCCGGCGCGCGGGACTTCACGGTGGTCGATCCGAGCCCCAGCAACATCATCGCCACGCCGCCGGCCATCGGCTTCACCGTCGCTTCGGCGAAGTTCCAGGGGCGCGTCACCGTGCTCTACGAACGCGGCCTCGACACCTACGCGGTGGAGCTGCATCGCGAAGGCGAGCTGGTCGAGCGGGTCGATGAAGTGTTCTTCGACACCTTGGGCCAGGTGCTGGAGCGGCTGATCGACGACGGGAGCTGGCGCCTCATCCGCGTACAGCGCCTGTCCGGTCGCAAGCCCGTCCAGCACTGATCCCCTCACGTCCCCAAGCGGCTTCCCGTCCTCGCGGCGGGAAACCTTCTTCCTTCACCGTTGGAGACCACTTCCATGACTGTTCGATTCAAAGGCACCGAGCTTCGGCCCGTGCTTGCCGAGGCGGCGGCCAACCAGTGCCGCGTCATCCTGGTCAAGGACCAGGGCGTGTATTTCATGGCCGAGCACGGCGAGAGCCGGCCCGATGGGCGGCGCAAGACCATCGCCTACGCCGTGGGCTGCAACCCCGATGTCGATGCGTTCGACGACTGGTGGGAACTGGCGCGCGCCGAATTCGGCGGCGACGACTTCGGCGAGTTCTTCGCCCTGCAGGAACGGGTCCTCACCCGTATCCTGCACAGCGAGGACGACCTCGAAGTGTCGGCCACGGTCACGCACCTGTCGATGCAGACGGTATCCGCTGCACCGGCCGGCCACTGACCGTACTGCTTCCCAGCCCCCTTCACGGGGGCTTCTCTTTATCTCGTGCCGCGGCCCATGGCCGCATCGCACGCGCTCGTCTCCAGTCCGGCTCGGGCCGCTCACGCCGGCATCTGCCGGTGCCACCGCCTGGTGACGCCTGCATGCGAGACCCGTTCAAGATCGAGCAACCGACCTGCATCAGCTTCAGCGGCGGCCGCACCAGCGCGTACATGCTCTGGCGCGTGCTGCAAGCCAACGGCGGCCTGCCCGCAGATGCCGTCGTCTGCTTCGCCAACACCGGAAAAGAAGTGGAAGCCACCTTGCGCTTCGTGCGCGACTGCGCCGAGCACTGGCAAGTGCCGATCCACTGGCTGGAGTACCGGCCCATCGAACCGGGCTTCGTGGTGGTGGACTTCGATACCGCCAGCCGCGCGGGCGAGCCCTTCGAGATGCTGGTCCGCAAGCGGCAGTACCTGCCCAACCCGGTGGCGAGAGGGTGCCACTAATGCGGACAGCCGCCGGTGCCGATTGCCGCTCGCGCGGGCGCGCGCCTGGCGCCACGCTGCCGCCATGTTCCGCTGACGCCCGTCAGCAGCATGCCCAGGCAGTCTCGATCTTCAAGACTGCGACGCGGTTCCGACCGCGTTGATCAACCAGTTCGCTCCGGCATCCCAGCGCGAACAGCCATCGGTTCTCCCGATGGTGATGCCACCCAAGCTGTTCCTTCAACCCACGCGGGGGTTCCACACCTTCCCCGCCTTGGGTCGGGTGTGTCTCCGCCTCATTGTTCTCAGGAGATTCACCATGACCACTTCCACCGACAAGTCCTACTTCGACCTGCACATCACCGGACTCGGGTATCTCAATCGCATCCGCGAAGTGAAGCCCAAGAAAGGCGATGCGTTCCTGGCCTGCGACATCGCGGCGCTCAACGGCCCCAGCGATGACGTGGCCTACGTGCGTTTCGACACGCGCGTCTCGGGCTCCGAAGCGCAGCACCTCGTGCGCCGCTGCATCCAAGCGGTCGATGCCGAGAAGAAAGTGATGATCGGCTTCCGTCTGGGCGACCTGTGGGCCGACACCTTCACCTACTCCAAGGGCAAGCGTGCCGGCGAGCAGGGGGTGAGTTTCAAGGCCCGCCTGCTGTTCGTCAGTTGGATCAAGGTCGACGGCAAGCTCGTCTACAAGGCCGAGCCCAAGCCGACCGATGCCGACCAGCGCGACGAACGCGACGTGCGTAACACGGATGTCCCCGCGACGTTCGCTGAGCCGCAAGCCGCTGCGTTCGAGCCCGCCAGGCCCGCCGCCGAAGCTGCCGACGAAGCCACTGCCGATGCGCCTGCATTGGAAGTTGCCGAGTCGTTCTGATCCGCAAGGCCCCGACTCTGAATTGAGTCCGGGGCCTTGTCTTCTCCCACTCGCGTGCGCATGCGACCGTCGCCATGACGGCCGTGTGCGTGATCGCAGCTTCGTCCGCAGGAGTTCTTCATGATCACCATTCCCGGCCAATTGGCCATCAAGACCATCCACGGCCGTAACGGCGACTTCAACGTCGGGCGCCTTGCGACCTCCATCGGCGAGTTCGTCGTGAAGAACGCCGAACTCGACCAGTACGCCGAAGGCAAGTACGAGGGCGATTTCGCCATCGCGGAGATTCGCCCGTCCACGTACACCGCCAACGGCCGCATGGTCATTGAGATCCGCGCCCTCCTGGGTGGGATGACTTTGTCCAACATCGACGCCCTGAGCCGTGACGACGCCCGCCGGCTGAGTCCGCAGGAAGTCGATCCGATCGACGAGGAAGCGCAGACCGCCACGCCGACGCCGACGACCGCCCCCAAGGCGGCCGGCCGGAAGAAGGCGCGCAGCTCGCGCGACCCGCTGGTCGATACCACGCCGTTCGGCAGCGAGCCGGCTGCTGCGTCTGCCGAGGCTACGGCCCATGCGGACGACGACGGCGACGCGGCGCTGTTCGGCACACTCTGGCCGCTGGGCGATGTCGTCAAGCTCGATGCCACCGTGGATCGGCGCGTGCTGCGTCAGCAGCGCGACCGCCTCGGCGACCTGGGCTACGAGTTCGCTCCGCTGTCCCAGGACTGGCACCTCACCAGGGTCTGATCCCATCGCCATTTCACGCCGCATGCCTGCGGCTTTCCACCACCCGCCGGGGCTCCTTCCCCGGCGGGAGGACTCCGGCCCTTTCTCACAGGAGTCATTCCATGGGCTGGACATTCGTTCGATTGACGCGCGATCAGTTGATCCGCGAGCTGACCGCAACCGAGGAAACCGAGCGGTCGCGCAGTGAGGTCATCGACCACACGCTGGTCGGCAACGTGCTGTGGACGGTGGCGCGCGTCACCGCCAAGCAGGCCGGCGTCCTGGGTCTCGCACCCGGCGAGTCGGCCACCTTGATCGGCTGCCATCTGCTGGAAAGCGAGGGCCGCGAATGGGGCTACAAGTTCCTGGTCGAGGCCGAGCACCCGTACTACTACTCGTGCCCGCTGCGCTATCTCGACATGGCGCCGCAGCGCTGCGCCACCTGGCGCGCAAGGGTGCATGCCTTCCACCAGCAGCCGACGCGCAAAGCGGCCGGCGATGCAGCCACCGACTGAGGCGAACATGGACACCCTCATGTCGTCCTTGCCGCCCGAGCTGCTTCGCTTCGTCGAAGACCAGTTGGCCAACAACGAGGTTTCCGACGACGACGAACTGCGCGAGCACTTCATCGCCAACGGCCTGAGCGAAGAACAGGCGTGGCAGGCACTGACCTACCGCGCGCTGTACCTGCGACACGTCTTTCTCGACGGCTTCACGCCGATCCTCAAAGGCCAGGAAGCGCTTTGCTTCAACCCGCACAGCCGCGGCTGGGAGCCGGTTCCGAACCCATAGGCCGGCCTTCACGCGGCGCACTTCTTCATCCCTTTCATCAGGCCCTGTTCAGCAGGGCTTTTCTTCGTCCTACGCAATCGCACGCATCCGGCCTCGGCCGCTGGATGCCGATTGCTCCATTCCGCAAGGAGATCATCATGCAACTCGCATCTCGCTTCGCCCCTCGTTCCCCGGTGCTGCGCGCCGACCATCCGTTGTCGGACGATCAGATTCGCACCGTGGCCCCATCCATCTTCGCGGACACCCCGCACGAAAGCCGCTCCGAACGGTACAGTTACATCCCCACGGCGGCTGTGCTGACCGAACTGCGCAGAGAAGGTTTCCAGCCGTTCATGGTGTGCCAGACCCGCGTGCGACACGAGGATCGCCGCGACTACACCAAGCACATGCTGCGCCTTCGCCACGCCAGCCAGATCAACGGCGCCGAGGCGAACGAGATCATCCTGCTCAACTCGCACGACGGCACCAGCAGCTACCAGATGCTCGCGGGCATGTTCAGATTCGTCTGCCACAACGGCCTGGTGTGCGGCGACACCTTCGCCGACGTGCGCGTGCCCCACAAGGGCAACGTCACCGATCACGTGATCGAAGGCGCCTACGAGGTGCTGCACGGCTTCGAGCGCGTGCAGGACTCGCGCGACGCCATGCGCGTCATCACCCTCGACGACGGCGAGGCCGAAGTCTTCGCCAGGTCGGCGCTGACCTTGAAGTACGACGAGTCGGGCAAGGCCTTGCCCATCACGGAGACGCAGATCCTGCGGCCTCGTCGTTTCGACGACAACCGTGCCGATCTTTGGTCGGTCTTCAACCGGGTTCAGGAGAACCTGGTCAAGGGCGGCCTGACTGGCCGTGCCGCCAACGGGCGCCAGCAGCGCACGCGACCCGTTCAGGGCATCGACCAGAACGTCCGGCTCAACCGGGCGCTTTGGCTGCTCGCGGATGGCCTGCGTCAGCTCAAAGCCTGACCCACAAGCGGATCGTGCCTCGCGGCATGGTCCGCTTTTTCTTTGGCGGCGCTGTGCTGCCAGCGCACCACGTTCAGTTTGGTTCGGTGTAACCCTAATGCGGCAATTCGCTGCCGCCGCGAAAATTGCGGTTCGACTGCATACCTCCCTGGCTTTTCCTCCCTGAGCCAAGCAGTCATCTTTGCCGCCTCGGTGTTCCCGGGGCGGTTTTCTTTTATGGCCGTCCTTCCAGGCCGCGGGCGATGCGCCAGCGCAAACAGGGTTGGACGCTGGGTCGGTTTTCCGCTCCCGCTGTAGGCGCACCTTGGCGCAGGCTATGTCCCATGTCCGTCGGCGTTGCCGACAACATGCCCAGGTAGTCCAGACCTTCAAGGCTACGGTGCGTTGCGACGCACGGTCTGATTCTTCACCACGACGCTCACCGCGTCTTCTTCCATCCCCCTGGGGCAGTGACTGCCCTCGCGGTTGGTGCTGTCTCCGCTCACTTCGAGGACATCACCATGCCTGCACCTTCTTCCCCCAAGACGCTCTATCGCATCGACGAATGCCCCGACCTGATGGCCGATGGCGTCGTCGGTGACGAGAACGGCAACCTGGTCTTCATCTCCCTCTGGGCGCGCGACACCGCCGTCCAGGAATTCCTGGCCCGCCTCACCCTGGGCCGGGACGAACAGGGACTGGATCAGTTCCACGTCATCACCGAGCAGGGCGCCAGCATCCCGGTCTTCGTCGGCAACGTCGAGAACCTGGAGAAACGCAGCGCACGCGCCTACCGGCGCACGCTGTTCGGCTCGCTGACCAACATCTGGCTGTTCGATCGGCGCTGCGTCAAACCCGACAAGGCCAACGCCAGCGCACTGGCGCTCCTGCCTCGCGATTCCACGCACCGGCTCGACCGGCTGTGGACGCTGGTGCGGGACACGTGCCCGCTGCCGCTTCTCGATCCCTGGCGCGACAGCGTACTGGAACTGCTGCAGGCGAAGTCGATGCTGACGCGCCTGCCGTTCGCCCTCGGGCCTCTGGAAGGCCATCGGCTCGCCATCGACGTGCCGACGCTGACCGAGGTGCTGGGCGGCCTGATCCGCAGCGGCGCGCTCGTCGGCGGCGCACCCGCCAGCCGCACCCCCTCGGCGCAACCGCTCGAAGCGGTGGCTTGAGGTTCCTTCACCGGACATGCACGCGCGCATGTCCGCATCCCTTCATCTTCAATGCCAGGAGATTCCCATGGCCCTCATGTTCCCGCGGCTCGCCCGCAACTTCGTCAAGAACGGGTACTTCCCCACGGATGAACCCACGCTCGAAAGAGCACTCACCGCACTGGCGCCCGCCGAGGCCTCGGCCGGGCCGCTGTGCATCCTCGATCCCTGCGCCGGCGAAGGCGTGGCGATCGCCGAAGCCGCGCACGCCCTCGGGCGCGAGCAGGTCCAGGCCTTCGCCGTCGAGTACGAGGCCGAGCGCGCACGCCATGCCCGGCAACTGGTCGATCGCTGCATCCACGGCGACCTGATGGACACACTGATCAGCCGGCAGAGCTTCGGCCTGCTGTGGCTCAACCCGCCGTATGGCGACCTGTCCAAGGACACCAACGGCAACGTCGGCTACCAGGGCCAGGGCCGCGCTCGGCTGGAAAAGCTGTTCTATCAGAAGGCGCTGCCGCTGTTGCAGTACGGCGGCGTGCTGATCTACATCGTCCCGCACTACATGCTCGACGCCGAGCTGGTCGGATGGCTGACCCGGCACTTCGCCGAGTTGCGCATCTACCGCGCGGTGGACACGCAGTTCAAGCAGGTCGTGATCTTCGGTCGCAAGGTTCGCCAGCGCGACCAGGCATCGGAGTCTGTCAAGGCCACGCGCGCGCTGCTGCTGCAGATAGGTCTTGGCGACGCCGAAGCGGAAGAGCTGCCAGTCGAATGGCCGTTCCTGCCCTACACGGTGCCTGCCACGGCCGAGCCGGAGCACTTCTACCGCGTGACGATGGAGCCCGAGCAGTTCGCCGAGGAAGTCGGCCGACTGCAAGGGCTCTGGCCGACGCTCGACACGCACCTGGGCGCCGCGCAGCAGTCGCTGCGGTCCCCGGCGCGAGGTTTATCGCATTGGCATCTCGCCTTGGCACTCGCCGCAGGTGCGATCTCCGGAGTGGTGAAGTCCAAGACGGGCCGCGTGCTCGTCGTCAAAGGCGACACCCACAAGGAGAAGACCTTGCACACGGAGTACACCGAGCGCGACGACGGTTCCGTGGCCGAGACGCGCATCCTGACCGACAAGTTCGTGCCGGTCATCCGTGCCTGGGACATGACACCAGGCTCGCCGACCTGCGGCGAGGTGTTGACCATCCGCTGATCGCTGTTCCCTGACGGTCGCCGTCGATCTGTTCTTCCACTGCGGCTTCGCGCCGTTCTTCTCTTCCCACCCCGGGGCATGCCATCGCCCCGCAGGGGGAGGTGCATGCCCCATCTTCTTTGGAGCATCACCATGTCCCTCGATACCGAAGTCGTTCCCGCCGCTGATGGCACGCCCGTCCAGAGCGACGTGCTCGAAGCGACTGCTTCTCCCCTGGCGATGAGCCTTCAGGATTTCGTTGCCGAATTCGGCGACGAGCTGCTGGACTCGCTCAACCGCGCCAACCCTCCCGTCTACACCGGCCAGGCCCGGCCGCATCGCCAGCTCGTGCTGGCCAGTCTCAAGCGCAAGCTGTTCGGCGCGCAGGCCGAGGTGGTGCATGCCGTTACCGAGCTGCTGGCCGACCGCGGCGAACGCGCCGCGATCGTCAATGGCGAGATGGGCTGCGGCAAGACCACGGTCGGCATCGCCACGGCGGCCGTGCTGCACGCCGAAGGCTATCGCCGCACGCTGATCCTCTCGCCGCCTCACCTGGTCTACAAATGGCGCCGGGAAATCCAGGAGACGGTGGCCGGCGCCAAGGTCTGGGTGCTCAATGGCCCGGACACGCTGGTCAAGCTCATCAAACTGCGCGAGCAATTGGGCGTGCCGGTACGCGGCCAGGAGTTCTACGTTCTCGGTCGCGTGCGGATGCGCATGGGTTTCCACTGGAAGCCCGTCTTCAACGTGCGGCGCACGCGGCACGGCGAAGTGGGCGCATGCCCGGACTGCGGCCAGGTCATCACCAATCTCGACGGCGAGCCGATCAACCCGGTCGAACTCGAAGCCGAGGACTACCGCCGCCGGTGCAGCCATTGCGCCGCACCGCTGTGGACGCTGATGCGACCGCGGAGCCTGTCCGCCAGCGACCAGTCCACGGCCGTCTTCAAAGCCTTGCAGCGCATCCCGACCATCGGAGAGGTCACGGCGCATAAGCTGATGAAGAAGTTCGGCGACGGCTTCCTGGCCTCAATGCTGGGCGACAACATCCACGAGTTCATCAACCTCATGGATGCCAACGGTGAGCTGGTGTTCTCGGATCGTCAGGCGCACCGCATGGAGCGGGCGATGGCGAACATGGAGTTCGGCTTCGGCGAGGGCGGGTATCAGCCCAGCGAATTCATCAAAAGGTACTTGCCGCAAGGCACGTTCGACCTGCTCATCGCCGACGAGGCGCATGAGTACAAGAACGGCGGTAGCGCCCAAGGCCAGGCCATGGGCGTGCTCGCAGCGAAGGCGCGCAAGGCCTTGCTGCTCACTGGCACGCTGATGGGCGGCTACGGCGACGACCTGTTCCACCTGCTGTTCCGAGCCCTGCCTGGGCGAATGATCGAAGACGGCTACCGCCCGACCAAGAGCGGCAGCATGACCTCGGCCGCGATGGCGTTCATGAGGGATCACGGCATCCTCAAGGACATCTATTCCGAGAGCACGGGCACGGCGCACAAGACGGCCAAGGGCAGCAAGGTCTCGGTGCGCACGGTCAAGGCGCCGGGCTTCGGCCCGAAGGGCGTGCTGCGTTGCGTCCTGCCGTTCACGGTATTCCTCAAGTTGAAGGACATCGGCGGCAACGTGCTGCCGTCCTACGACGAGGAGTTCCGCGAGGTGGCGATGGACACGGCGCAAGCCGCGGCTTATCGCGATCTGTCGTTTCGTCTGACCTCGGCGCTGAAACAGGCGCTGGCCAAGCGCGACACGACGCTGCTCGGTGTGGTCCTCAACGTGCTGCTGGCCTGGCCGGATTGCTGCTTCCGGTCGGAGACGGTGGTGCACCCGCGCACACGCCAGACCTTGGCCTTCGTTCCGGCTCAGTTCAACGAGCTGGAGGTGATGCCCAAGGAGCGCGAGCTGATCGAGATCTGCAAGCAGGAGAAGGCTGCGGGTCGCAAGACGCTGGTCTATTCGGTCTACACCGGCACGCGCGACACCACGTCGCGCTTGAAGGTGCTGCTGGAGCAGGAAGGCTTCAAGGTGGCGGTGCTGCGCGCAAGCGTGGATGCCTCCCGCCGCGAGGACTGGATCGCCGAGCAGTTGGACCGCGGCATCGACGTGCTGATCACGAACCCCGAGCTGGTGAAAACCGGCCTGGACCTGTTGGAGTTTCCGACGATCGTGTTCATGCAGTCGGGCTACAACGTCTACAGCCTGCAGCAGGCGGCCCGGCGCTCATGGCGCATCGGCCAGAAGCTGCCGGTTCGCGTGATCTACCTCGGCTACGCGGCTTCCTCGCAGATGACCTGCCTGGGGCTGATGGCGCGAAAGATCATGGTCTCGCAGAGCACGTCGGGAGACGTGCCCGAGTCGGGATTGGACGTGCTGAACCAGGACGGTGATTCCGTCGAGGTGGCACTGGCCCGGCAACTCGTCGCGGCCTGATCCACCCACCCACGCCGGCTGCCCTTCGGGGCGCCGGCTTCTTTTTTCCGTGCATCGATGGCGCGCGATGAAGTCGGGCGCCTGCCAGTTCCCTTTGTTTGCTGCCCGAACGCTTCGCGGCGGCGATGGTGAGGGCTCCGTGTTCCAGGGAATTGCCCCATGCAACCACTCACCTGCGTCGCTCACCGCTTGGCTGTGCCTGCCTTGCTGGCCGGCTGCGTGCTCATCACCGGCTGCGCCGCCACGGGCACGACGAGCCCTCCCACTGTCCATGACTCGCTCCCCGAGCCTGCGGTGTTGGTCAGAACCATCGCCCCGGAGCCCGAGCCGGGCCTGATCCCGGTGGCCCGCTACGGGCGCTACACGCTGGTCGAGATGGTGCCGGAACCGGCACAGCGCGACCTGCTGCGACAGGTGATCGAGATTTCGATTCCGCCGATCTTGGACGCGAGCGTCGGCGATGCCCTTCGGCACGTGCTGCTGCGCACCGGCTACCGGCTCTGCGACGCGACCGAGGCGACCGCGCTGTACGCGTTGCCGCTGCCGGCGGCGCACCTGCGGCTCGGGCCGCTGCCGCTGCGCGATGCCTTGCTGGCACTCGCCGGCCCGGCCTGGGAGTTGTCCGTCGATGACGCTTCGCGCGCGGTGTGCTTCACGCGCGTGACGACTGCGCGTGCGCCGAGCGCAAGCCCGATTCCCGCGGCTCCGGCACCGAGCGCGCCGGCCGCCGAACCCGCCGATTCCCACGTGCCCCAGGAGGCCCAGCCATGACCATCCCGCAGCTTCCCGACGAGAACGCCGGCCGCGCGCGCTGGTTGAAGATCACAGCGGCCGCATGGCTGCTGCTCGTGAGCATCCTGGCCGTGGTCAACAGCGTGGGCCTGTCGCGCCTGAGCGAGCAAAGCCAGGCCAGCGCCCAGGATGCCCACGTGCAGGCGCTCAACACGCGCGTCGCCGAACTCGAACAGCAGGCGGCGGCCTCGAAGAACCAGCCCAAGCCCGTCACCCAACCCGACTTCGAGGCCGCCCGCAAGTTGCTGGACGAACGCCTGGCACAGGTGGAGCACACCCAGGGCGCAGACGCCCATGCCGGCGACTTGCAGGCGCTGCAGGCGCGCATGGGCGACCTCGAAGCTCGCATGAAGCGAACCGCCGCGCCTGCCGCGGCACCCCGGCGCACCGCCGAGCCGGCCAAGCCCAAGGTGCCCGAACCGCCGTTCAACGTCGTGGGCGTGGAGCTGCGCGGCGGCGAGCGCTTCCTGTCGGTGGCGGCACCCAAGGCGTCGTCGGTGCTGGACGTGTGGCTGCTGCGCGAAGGCGATGCCGTGGGCGCGTGGCATCTGCTGGCGATCGAGGCGCGCGCCGCCGTGTTCCGCGTGGATGGACAGACCCAGCGCCTCGCGCTGCCGTAGGAGCCGGCCATGAAGCACGCCGCGATCTGCTTCGCCGCCATCCTCGCCGCTGTCGCAGGAACGGCAGGCACGGCCTCGGCACAGTCGGCGCCGGTCGCGTCCTCTCGCACGGTGCCCGCCCAGATTCAGAACAGCAGCGACGCCGCGCTGGACGAACGGCTGGCGCGCGATTGGGGCCTGCGCTCCGATGAGTGGGCGCGCTACCGCCAACTGATGCAGGGGCCGCTGGGCATCTATTCCCCGAACCTCGATCCGCTCACGGCGCTGGGCATCGAGGCGCGCAGCGACGAGGAACGCAACCGCTATGCGGAGCTGCAGGTGCAGGCGGAATCGAAGCGCGTGGGCAAGACGCTGGCCTACCAGCGGGCCTACGACGCGGCGTGGAAGCGGCTCTATCCGGGACAGCAGCGCGTGAACATGCCGGGTGCGAAGGCGCCGGGCGCCGGCAACCGGGGCTCGGGCCGGCTGGCGGTTTTCGTGAAGGCCGAGTGCCCGTCGTGCGAGCAGCGCGTGCGCCAGCTGCAGGTGGCCGGCACCACCTTCGACCTCTACATGGTCGGCAGCCGCCAGGAGGACGCCCGCATCCGCCAGTGGGCGACGCAGGCCGGCATCGACGCCGGCCGCGTGCGCTCCCGCACCATCACGCTCAACCATGACGCCGGGCGCTGGCTGTCGCTCGGCCTGCCCGGCGATCTGCCCGCCGTGGTGCGCGAGGTCAACGGCCAATGGCAGCGGCAGTAACCCGCCGTGCAGGCTGCGCGGCCTTGGTCCTCGGCCTCAGCGCCCATGCCGCCATCGTCTTCGGCCAGGAGGTGCCACCACCCGCCTACCAGCTCGCCGCCCAGCAGGCGGGCGTGCCGTCGCCGGTGCTGTATGCGGTGGCGCTGCAGGAGAGCGGCGCCCGGCTGCGCGGCCGGCTGATCCCGTGGCCGTGGACGCTCAACGTCGCCGGCCGCGCCGAACGCTATGCCACGCGGGCCGAGGCCTGCGCCGGCATCCGCCGGGCGCTCGCCCGCACGCCGGTCAACCGCATCGACGCCGGCCTCGGCCAGGTCAACCTCGGCTACCACGCGCACCGCTACGCGCATCCCTGCGAGCTGCTCGACCCATACCGCAACCTCGCCATCGCCGCGGAAATCCTGCAGGAGCAGCACACGCCGGGCGAGGACTGGCTGGTCGCCATCGGCCGCTACCACCGCCCCGCGGGCGGGGCGCCCGCCGCCCGTTACCGCCGCAGCGTCCACCAGCACCTGACCCGCGTGCTCGGGCCGGGAGCCTCACTTCCCTCTGCCCGGAGTCCCATGCCATGAACCGCATCCTCGTCGCCGCGACTGCGGCGCTGCTGGCCACCACCGCAGACGCGCAGGACCGCGGCCCCGTTACCAAGAACAGTTCCCCGCCGCTGATCGTGGTCGAGGACAAAGGCGGCACCTCGGCGCTGCCGTACTACCGGGCCTTGAATCCGCAGGATGCGCAGCCCGGTCAGCCAGCCACGCCGCAAACCAAGCCGCGCATTGGCGGCCCGGCCGAAGCCGAGGCGGCCATGCTGCCGGTGCGCTCGATGCGGCTGACACCCGGCGACGAGCCGCGCCGCGTGATCCGCGCGCCGGGCCTGACGCCGCTGTTCCTGATCGGCGACGACGACCGCTCACGAGCCTGGCTCCAACGACGGGGCAAGGACTTGCAGGCGCTACGCGCCGTGGGCTTGGTGGTCAACGTGGCGACGCCCGAAGCCCTGGCCGCGCTGCGTCGCCTCGCACCGGGCTTGATGCTGTCGCCGGCCTCGGGCGACGAGCTGGCGCAGCGCTTGGGGCTCAAGCACTACCCGGTGCTGATCACCGCCACCGGCATCGAGCCCTGACGTGACGTGAAGCACCCGCCATGCCCCAGTCCCAAGCCGTCGAAGTCTTGCTGCGGCCAGCGGTGGAGCTATACACCGTCGCGGTCTGTGCGGGCGCCGCGTTTCTGTGCCTGATGGCCCCGTGGTCGCTCGCGCTGAGTCCCTTGCTGGGCCTGGGCAGCGCGCTCGCTTTCCTCACCTTCGGCGCGCTGCGCTTTCGCGACGCCTGGGCCATCCTGCGCTACCGGCGCAACATCCGGCGCCTGCCGCGCTACGTGATGACCAGCCGCGACGTGCCGGTCAGCCAGCAGCGGCTGTTCGTCGGCCGGGGCTTCCACTGGGACCAGCGTCACACGCACCGACTGATGCAGACGTATCGGTCGGAGTTCCGTCGCTACGTGGAGCCGACGGCAATCTATCGGATGGCACGGCGCATGGAAGAGCGCCTGGAGTTCGCGCCGTACCCGTTGTCCAAGATGGCGAAGGCCCTGGCCTGGGACAGCCCGCTGAACCCGGCGCGGCCGCTGCCGCCGGTGGGCGGCCTGCCGCGGCTGCACGGCATCGAGCCGCACGAGGTCGACGTCACCCTGCCGTTGGCCGAGCGCGTCGGCCACAGCTTGGTGTTAGGCACCACGCGCGTCGGCAAGACCCGCCTGGCCGAGCTGTTCATCACGCAGGACATCCGGCGCAAGGTCAATGGACAGCACGAGGTCGTGATCGTCTTCGATCCCAAGGGCGATGCGGATCTGTTGAAGCGCATGTACGTGGAGGCCAAGCGCGCCGGACGCGAAGGCGAGTTCTACGTTTTCCACCTGGGCTGGCCGGACATCAGCGCCCGCTACAACGCGGTGGGCCGCTTCGGACGCATCTCGGAAGTTGCCACGCGCATCGCCGGCCAGCTTTCCGGTGAAGGCAACAGCGCGGCGTTCCGCGAGTTCGCCTGGCGCTTCGTCAACATCATCGCGCGGGCGTTGGTCGAGCTGGGGCAGCGGCCCGACTACCTGCTGATCCAGCGCCATGTCATCAACATCGATGCGCTGTTCATCGAGTACGCCCAGCACTACTTCGCCCGGAACGAGCCCAAGGCCTGGGAGGTCATCGTCCAGCTCGAAGCCAAGCTGAACGACAAGAACATCCCGCGCAACATGATCGGCCGCGAGAAGCGCGTCGTCGCGCTGGAGCAGTACCTGTCGCAGGTGCGCATCTACGACCCTGTGCTCGACGGCCTGCGCAGCGCGGTGCGCTACGACAGGACGTACTTCGACAAGATCGTCGCATCGCTCCTACCGCTGCTGGAGAAGCTGACCACCGGCAAGATCGCGCAGTTGCTGGCGCCGAACTATTCGGACCTCGCCGACCCACGCCCGATCTTCGACTGGATGCAGATCATCAGGAAGCGGGCCGTGGTCTATGTCGGCCTCGATGCACTGTCGGACGCGGAAGTCGCGGCGGCGGTCGGCAATTCGATGTTCTCCGACCTCGTATCCGTCGCGGGTCACATCTACAAGTTCGGCATCGACGACGGCCTGCCGGGTGCCGCGACGGGCATCAAGGTGCCCATCAACGTCCATGCCGACGAGTTCAACGAACTCATGGGCGACGAGTTCATACCCATGGTCAACAAGGGCGGCGGCGCGGGCGTCCAGGTCACGGCCTACACGCAGACCCTCTCGGACATCGAGGCACGCATCGGCAACCGCGCGAAGGCGGGCCAGGTGGTGGGCAACTTCAACAACCTGTTCATGCTGCGCGTGCGCGAGACCGCCACGGCCGAACTGCTGACGCGGCAACTGCCCAAGGTCGAGGTCTACACGACGACGGTGATGAGCGGCGCCACCGACAGCTCGGACCCGACCGGCAACACCGCCTTCACCTCCAACACGCAGGACCGCATCAGCAGCAACAGCGTGCCGCTGATTGAACCGGCGCACGTGGTCGGGCTGCCCAAGGGCCAGTGCTTTGCACTGATCGAGGGCGGGCACCTCTGGAAGGTGCGCATGCCCTTGCCGGCGCCCGACCCCGACGAGGCCATGCCCAAGGATTTGCAGGAGCTGGCCGGCTACATGCGCCAGCACTACGTCGAGGCCGGCGATTGGTGGGACAACAATGGGCTTCCCGGACTGCAGGACCAAGCACTGCCCGACGACTTGCTCGCCGAATTCAAGCAGATGGCCAGCGCGGATGAAGGGGCCACGGCATGAGCGACCCCGCCGTCGCCGTCCAGCGCCAGCAGGTTCGCCAGCAGGGCCTGATCGCAGGCCTCATCACGCTGCCGTTCCGGCTGTTCGGGGTGTTGGCCGGTTCGCTGGTGCTGTGCATCGCGATCGAGTGCATCGGCATGCACTTCTTCTGGCCCGAGCAGGGCTGGCGCCATGCGCAGGGCATGCTGAACTACGAGCTGTCGCAGGTCTCGGAGCATTTCACGCAAAGCGTGCTGGTGCAGGAGCCGGGGCGCAGCGCCCTCCAGCTCGTCGAGTGGGCCTACCAAGGACTGTTCGTGAAAACGGGCCTGCTGGACTGGATACGCGACGCGGCGGCGCAATCGCGTGCCGGCGCGCGCAGCCAGGCGCAGGACTTCCGCTACTACATCGGTCAGCTCTACGTGCATGTCGAGAGCTACCTGATCGCCTCGGCGTACACAGTGCTGGTGTTCCTCGTGCGGCTGCTGGTGCTGGTCCTGACCTTGCCGCTGTTCCTGATGGCGGCCTTCACCGGCCTGGTGGACGGGCTCGTGCGCCGCGACGTGCGCGGCTTCGGCGCCGGCCGCGAATCGGGCTTCGTCTACCACCGGGCGAGAGCCAGCCTGATGCCGCTGGCGGTGCTGCCCTGGGTCACTTACCTCGCGCTGCCGGTCAGCGTGCATCCGCTGCTGATCCTGCTGCCCAGCGCGGCGCTGCTCGGCGTCGCGGTGTGCATCGCGTCGGCGACGTTCAAGAAGTATCTGTGAAAGCGGTTCAAGATAATCTCCGTCTCACTCTTCATGGCGACTCATCGACACCAAACATCTTTTGACCTTTGACACTGCATCCACCCTACATCTTCGAGGCCATGTGGCCACTCAGACACACGAACGCAAATGGCCTCAGCGGCGCCTGCTGCGTCCCGGCCACGGTAGCTGCCCAGTGAGTTCAGCCAAGCCACCGTCGTCCTCGACGCGTACACCGAAGCGGTTCACTTCGACCTCAGGTAAATCGTCGCTGTCGAACCAGAGCAGCGAGGTCGTGGTGTCAGTACGTGCGTAGTGCCTGGAGAGTTCCCAGAGATCGAGGCCCTTTTCCCAGTTGTCGAACCAGATGTCTTGTGCAACCTCATCTGTGTCGGCAGCACTGCTGCCTGAAGAACGGAGACGGTGAGCCACAGAGCCGACAGGAATGGCAGACCTGGGAGATATCCAAGCCCCAGCCTGTCGCAAACTGGTGGAGCGTGCCGCGTAGCGCACTGCACCGCGCTCCATGGTGACGAAGGCGCAAGGGATGTCGCTGAGGGAGGCGAACCGCGACGCAGCGGCGGGAAATGATGTGCTGAAAAGCGCCGCCATGCCCTGGATCAGCTCCAGCGAAGGTTCTTCCTTGGGCACAAGCGATAGCCATTGCTGATACGGCATCAGCAACTCGGCGGCGAAAGTGTCGCATGCGATTTCGTTCGGATGCCGCTTCGCATAGGACCAGGACGGCACCTCTTCGTGGCTCGATTCCAGCGCAAGGACGATATGCGCAATTTCGTGGCAGATGGTGAAGCGTTGGCGTTCTTCTGTCTCCAGCGAATTCACCGTGATCACGTGCTTGCCATTCGGCTTGGTGATCGTGTAGCCGGACTCCCCCTCACTAAGCTCCTCTTTCTTGACTTTGGCGTTGGCCGCGACCACATAGGGCGTCAGGTCTTCTCGGATGCCGGACACATCAACCTTCGCAACAAAGGCCCGTGCTTTCTGTGTGACATCCGCTTCATCCATATTCAGTCATCCTAGTCCTCGAATGCTCGCTGTATCCGGGCGATCAGTGTCGCGGGATCGGGCCTTGTATTTCCACGATGCCTCACGCCTGCTGCAGCCGAAAAGATGTCGATGCTGATGGAAGGATCGTTCAGCACGAATTCAACAAGGCGGGGATCGGCCTCCGCATGGTCGACAAGCCACATCACCAGCGCAGCATCTCTTTCACCTGGTTTGAGAACCTTCAGCAGCTTCTCGACTAAGTCCACTGACGGATTTGTCTTTTCGCCGGACTCCAGCCGGTGGACATAGGCATGGTCCACCGAAGACAGTTGACCGATTTCGCGCAATGAGAGGGTTCTGCGCTCGCGTAGCGTCTTGAGGGCGACGCCCAGGCCTGTTTGTGACATCCGTTCCGTTCCTTGTGGCTGCGGCGGACAACGGTGTGTGTCCGGTCCGAAGCAGTTGCGTTCTGCGGCACCAAGCCCACCATTTGCAGCTTGGCACCAAGTCTGATACATTGTTGTCCAGCCAGACAACAGAAGTGAGTTCTACGACTGCAGCAAGTTGATTTGGCTTGACTCGCCCGTTGTCTGCAAGAGCAACGAATTTTGCTTCAACCGGTGGTCATTGGCAACCCGGCCGGCTGGCCGGGGTCTCGATGGTTCAACTTTAGGAAATTCGCCATGACAGGCAAAAATCAGCATGTAGTTCCTCACCAGGACGGTTGGGCCGTCAAGGGTGCCGGCAATCAACGGGCAACCTCCGTGCACGATACGCAGCAGCAGGCCATTGACGCGGCGCGGGACATCGCACGCAACCAGCAGTCCGAACTGGTCATCCACCGTCCGGACGGTCGCATCCGTGACAAGGACAGCCACGGTAACGACTCCTTCCCGCCGAAGGGCTGAGTGCCATGATGGGCGTGCCCACCTACCATGTGCTCGCCCTGTCTGGGGGCGGCTATCGCGGCTTGTACACAGCGACGGTTCTTGCCGAGCTTGAAGCCGTGCTAGGCCGCCCCATCGCTTCGCACTTCGACCTGATCTGCGGCACCTCTGCAGGCGGGATGCTGGCCTTGGGGCTGGCCGCGGAAATCCCCGCCATTGAACTCAAAGCCTTGTTCGAACGACAGGGCTCCCGCATCTTTGGTTGCCGAAGTCTCGCTCGGCGCCTTCTGGGCTTCTGGTTGACCGCCAAGCACGACTCCGCAGGGTTGCGGGGCGTGCTGACCGAGCGCTTTCAAGACGCCACGATCGGCAACTTGAAGCACCGCGTTCTCGTGCCAGCCGTCAACTACTCGACGGGGCGCGGCCAGTTCTTCAAAACGCCTCACCATCCCTCATTTGAGATGGACCACCGCATGAGGATCGTGGATGTGGCGTTGGCGACCGCCGCTGCGCCCGTTTACTTTCCGCTAGCGCGCAACGATCGTGGCGTCTTTGCGGATGGAGGACTGGTCGGCAATGCGCCAGGACTGTTCGGGCTGCACGAAGTCAATACGTTCCTCGCGCCGAAACAGAATGCACTGGTCCGGGTGCTGTCCATCGGCACGATGACGATCGGTGCAACCGTCCGTGGCGGCGCCAGCCTCGACCGCGGATTCGGCAAGTGGCGCGGAGGGCTGTTCGATCTGGTGATCTCTGCCCAGGAGTCGTCGGTGGACTACATGCTGCGCCAGTCGTTGGGTAGCAACTACTTCCAGATCGACGACAAGGCCACGCCCGATCAAAGCAAGGACGTAAAGGCGCTGGACCGGGTTTCCATCGGCGCCACGAATACGCTGAAGGACCGCGGCAATCATGCAGCGCAGCGCGCGCTTGGCGACCCTCTTTTCCAACCGTTTCGAGCGCACCAGGCCGGCGCACCCACCTTCTATCACGGCCCCAACAAGAATGTGCCGGAGGCCGAATGCTGAACCTGAGCCCGCTTTTCTTTACCACCGTCGATGACGAATCCTGCATGCATGACGAGCTGGATCTGTCGCCCGAGCAACGAGCCTGGATCGCCAGCGCCCGAAATGATGTCAGGAACTGCCTTCGCACCGGAATTCCGCGCGTGCTGCGCGAACGCGGGTACACGGACGACGTGCCGCAGCCACGCTTCTTCACGCAAGGATCGTGGGCGTACAAGACCTTGAACGGCCCGGCACAACGGCCCCAGCAGGCGGATGTCGATGATGGTTGCTATCTGCCGTTGAGTTTTGTCTCGCAGACGAAGCGTCCCAGCAGGGCCACAACGGTGTTCTTTGCAGCTGCTGAAGAAGCCTTGAGGCTGTTGGTCGAGGAGAAGCACTGGAAGCTTGTCACCGACAAGCCGACATGCATCCGGATTGTCATTGCGGCCTATGCCCACATCGACATTCCGTTGTACGCCATCCCCGACGAAGAATTCGTCACGCTCGCGAAAGCCTCGATGGAGCGATACGGCTATGACTCGCTGACGGAGGCGGTGAACATGGCAGAGCGGGATGCCTGGACGGCATTGCCCGCTGATAAAGTGCTCCTGGCTCACCGCGAGTGCAACTGGATGCCCTCCGACCCCAGGCCTGTGAAGGAATGGTTTTTGGGCGAGGTGGAGGCCAAGGGCGAACAGTTCCGCCGCGTGATTCGCTACTTGAAGGCGTTTCGCGATTGGCGGTGGTCGAGCGGTGGACCGGCTTCGATTCTGTTGATGGCCGCTGCGGCTCCGCTATTCGAGAAGCGGGATCGGCGCGACGACCTGGCGTTGCTGGATGTCGTCGCGGCATTGCCGGCCCGGCTGCGCGCGGGGGTGAACAACCCCGTTGATGAGTCGGAGTCGCTTACTGCACGCCTTGGTAAAGAGGGCGTCGAAGAGGCTGCGAAAGCGTTCGAAGCATTCGAAAAAGTGCTGCGCGGAGCCACCAACGCCGGCAGCCCTTCACAGGCCTGCGTCTGGATGCAAGGCGAATTCGGTCCGCGTTTTCCGAACGAGCCGGACCGGGTCAAGGTGGTATCCGTTGTCGCCACCATTGCCGCAGCGCCGGCTACGGCTGGTCCGAGCGAATTGGTCGGGCGCACGAAGGCCGGATGAGCAGCGTCGCCGTGGTCTCCGATGTGGTCGAAGCCTTCAGGCTGCAAGGCTTCGAGTTTGTCGGCAAGACGGACGACGGCTGGTTCAAGCTGAGGGGGCCGTTGATTCCGTGCGGCGCGGACGATGGCATTCCATGTGAGGTTCAGCTCGACCCTACCTTCTTCGACCTGCCTCGCATTCGGCTGCTCGAAATTCCGCCTGAACTGCCCAATGCAGTTCCTCATCTTGGCGCGGAGGGCGGCCTTTGCTATCTGGCCAAGGGAACTGTCGTGCTGGACATCTACGATCCTGTAGGGCAGTCCTTGGCGTGCCTGCAACGGGCGGCAGCGGTGCTCGGGCAGATCTTGAAGGGCGAGATGATCGAAGATCTCGCCGAAGAGTTCTTTGCCTACTGGAACGGCTGGCTTTGTTTTGTGGACATGCAAGGCGAAGATCTGGGGCGACAAAACTGTATCGTTGCGCAAGCCAATGGGAATCCACTCTGGTTCATCACCGACAACGAAGATCGAACAACAAGAAAGTTGCATTCACTCGGCTACCAGGTCACTGATAAAACGGTGCTGACATACCGGGTCAAGACCACCGCGCAACCCCGCCCACTAACCAGCCACTGGCCCCCCGAAACGGTGGGGGACGTCTTGGCTTGGCAAAGCACCCTGGACCCACGGTGTCGGCGCAAGATTCACGAACGAATCAAGGAAGGGCAAAGCAAAAAAGCAAATGGCGTCCTGATCATCATCGAATCGCCACTGATGACCTACGGCTTTGCCGTGCTCTTTGACCACCAAGTGAGTCAAAAGACCAAGCTTGCTGATCGCAGGGATTCGAGTTTTGGGCTGAAGGTAATGCCCGTCTCAGTGATCAGGATCGATGACCGGTATCTGGCCCAGCGCAACATCCCCAAGTCGAAAACGTTGGCGGGGAAACGAATCGCACTTGTGGGTTGCGGCACGATCGGCGGATACCTCTCGGACATGCTGGTCAAGGCCGGGGCAGGATCATGCGGAGGGAAACTCACGCTGGTGGATTTTGATGGCCTCCTTCCACAGAACATCGGACGGCATCGGCTCGGCTTCCCGGACCTGTTGTCGAACAAGGCTGAGGCGATGGCGAAGGAACTCAAGCGCTTGTCGCCAGGCGTCGAGGTTCATGCGCTCCCCGTGGACGTGAGACAGGCCCAACTGGGAAAGCTGGACCTACTCATCGATGCCACCGGCGAAGAATCCCTCGGGCATTGGCTGTGCGGCCGCTACAGGGCTCCCACGCCCATGCTTTCTGTTTGGATCGAAGGGCCGGGAACGGCTGTGCGTGCGCTCCTGAGAACGAACGCATCGGGTGCGTGCTACCGATGCCTATGGCAGAGCCACAGAAGAGGCGAACTTCGCTCGACCATTGATGCTCTGCCTAACATCTTGGCAGGCCACGGGTGCGAGGGCTTGTATGTGCCATTTCCGGCTTCGGTGTCGGTGCAGGCAGCCAGCTTGGGTGCTGAGATGGCCCTTGATTGGGTCAAGGGCGTCCACTCTCCTGCATTGCGGACCCGGCTGATCGACCAGACCCATCATCTGGCCACGCCTGACTGCGATCCTCTGCGAGATCATGATTGCCCTCTATGCAATTCCTAGGGTCCTGGGCAACTGGCGACAAGAGCAGGTTGCTGCATTTTTCGACCCAGACGCTGGAGACATTCAGTCAGCATATCCAGGCTAGTGATGCCGACTGCGAAGCGGGCGGACTCTTGCTTGGTTCTGTACATGGAGCCCATTTGCTCATTGAGCAGGCGACGGTTCCTACCGCGTGGGACAAGCGGTTTCGCTATCTGTTCGAGCGGATGCCGTTTGGTCATGAGGCTATTGCGTTGTCGCGATGGACGGCGAGTCAGGGAACTGTCCGCTATTTAGGCGAATGGCATACCCACCCGGAAGACCATCCCCAGCCTTCTAGCCTTGACAGATCTGAATGGACTTTGTTGGCAGCGCAGCGTCGGGACAAGCGGCCAGTGCTCGCTGTCATCATCGGGCGTAGATCTCTGTATGCAGAGTTGGTGCCGAGATCAGGCGAAGGGTCGATATTCTTCCCCGTGGAGTAGAGCACTAGCGCAACAACCATCATCGTCTTGACTTGCACCTCCACTCAGACGGTAGTGCATTAAAGACGACGTCATCGGGGAAATTCCTTCCTCTGCAGCGGAGTTTGCCGCGGAAAGCGGTGGCTGGCCGGTTCCGATTGATTGCGGCGCCGGAAGACCGGCCGTTTGAGCATCGAGCCATCCGCATCCCTCGGAGAACGGCTCGATGGAAACCACTCGCAATCCCGCGCAGGTTCGGCGCTTCGCCGTCGAGGCACCCTGGGCCGTGCGTGTTGCCGCGCTGCTGCTTGCCGCTGCCGGATTGCAGCCCGCCATCGCCGCTGACGCCTCCGACAACGCTGCGGAGCGCGAGATGCTCGCCGCGGTAACGCGCCAGCTCGAACTGCTGGACCGCCTCGCCGAGCACGCCGCCACCACCGCGCCGCAGGAGCGCGCCCGCTACCACTTCGACTACGCGCGGCTGCGCGCCGACCTGGAGCGCGTGCGCACCGGCGTGCGCGACTACCTCGTTCCGCAACGCGCCCAGCCGCGTGATCCCGTGCCGCTGGCCGGTGACTACACGCGCAGTAACGCGGCGCCTGCGACGTCGCCCAAGGAGGCGCCGTCGTCATGACGCCTTCCGCCGATCAGGTCGCCGCCTTCACGGCCAACGGCGGCTTCGCGCCCGGGGCCGTCTCCACCGTCGTGCTCGGATTCGTCTTCGCCATCCTGCTGCTGTGGGGCGTGTGGGCGATGCGCACTGCCTATGTCGGCTGGGCCGAGCACCACCTGACCCAACGCCAGTTCCTCGGCGTCATCGTGCGCTTCGTCGCGATGTACCTGGTGCTGGGCTTTTTCCTCCTGTCCTGACCCCATGAAAGGTACTTCGCCATGAACGCTCCCGCTACTTCTCGCCGTCCCACGTCGCGGCCCGCCGCGCGCATCGCCGCGCTGCTGATCCCGCTGGGCATCGCCGCCACGCCGCTGCCGTCGTTCGCCGACCTTCCCACGCTGGAAGACCCGTCGCGCGGCACCGGCAGCGGCATCATGCAGACGCTGCAAAACTACGGCTACGACATCGTGCTGCTGATCGCGCTGCTCGTCGTCGCCTCGATGTTCGTCGGCGTCTGCTACCACGCCTACACGCGCTACGCCGAGATCCACACCGGCCGCGCAACGTGGGGGCAGTTCGGGTTGACCGTCGCGGTGGGCGCGATCCTGCTGGTCGTCGGCATCTGGCTGCTGACCAAGGCTACCGGCGTCCTGTAAGGCCCGGCAACGATGGCCGGCGCCCTGGAGAGTCCGTCGCGCGACGGGCTCGTGACCTTCCTGCCGCACCGCCTCAACCGCCACCCGGTGGTCGTGCGCGGGCTCACGGCCGACGAGCTGTGGGTCTGCGCCGGGCTGTCCGGCGCGGCCGGTCTCGTGGCCGGCGTACCGCTGGCCTGGCTGACGCACAGCATCGCGATGGTGCCCACGCTGATCGTCGCCGGCATCGGTGTCGGTGTCTTCGTGGGCGGCGGCCTGCTGCGGCGGTGGAAGCGCGGCCGGCCCGACACCTGGCTGTACCGCCAGCTCCAGTGGCGCCTCGCGCTGCGCTACCCCGCGCTGGCTGCGCATGCGGGCGGGGGCCAGCTCATCACCCGGTCGGGCTGGTGGTCCACGCGGCGCCTGCGGCCCGATCCGTCCCTGCGTCGAGGTAGACCATGAGCCGATTCAAGAACGAGGTCGCGCACCTGCAGGCGCATGTGAAAACCTTGCGCCTGGCTGGCGCCGCACTGTTCGTCGTGGCGCTGCTGCTCGGCTTCGGCTGGTGGAGCGCACCCAAGAGCCTGACCATCCACGTGCCACCCGACCTGCGCTCGGGCAGCACGCGCAAGTGGTGGGACGTGCCGCCGGAGAGCGTCTACGCCTTCACCTTCTACATTTGGCAGCAGGCCCAGCGCTGGCCGACCAATGGCGAGCAGGACTACCCGCGCAACCTGCATGCACTGTCTGCGTACTTCACGCCGAGCTGCCGTGCCTTCCTGCAGCAGGACTACGAATTCCGGCGCAGCAACGGCGAGCTACGCCAGCGCGTGCGCGGCATCTACGAGATTCCCGGCCGCGGCTACGGCGACGAGCCGGCCATGCGCGTGCGCACCGTGTCGGCCAACAACTGGATCGTCACGCTGGACGTGAGCGCCGACGAGTACCTGGGCGCCGAGCAGGTCAAGCGCGCGCTCGTGCGCTATGCACTCAAGGTTGTGCGCATGGACGTGGACCCCGAGCGCAACCCCTTCGGCCTGGCGCTGGACTGCCATGCACGCGCGCCGGAGCGCATCGAGACCCCGCCGCCTGCGGCGCCGCCCGGCCGGGCCGCAAGCGCCGGCTCCAACTTGCAGGGAGACACCCCATGAAGTCCCTCGTGAAGCGTTCATCTGCGGCGGCCCTGGCTGGCCTGCTGCTGTGCCTGGCCTTCGTGCCTGCGGCCCATGCCGTCGAAATCCTGCGCTGGGAGCGCCTGCCGCTGGCGGTGCCGCTGGTGGTCGGCCAGGAGCGCGTGGTGTTCATCGAGCGCAACGTGCGCATCGGTGTGCCGCCCACGGTTGGCGAGCAGTTGCGCGTGCAGAGCGCTGGTGGCGCGATCTACCTGCGCGCGAGCGCGCCGATCCCGCCCACACGGCTGCAACTGCAGGACGTGGAGTCGGGCGCGCTGATCCTGCTGGACATCGCGGCCGAGCCGGCGAAGGCGGGCCAGCCTGCACTCGAACCCGTGCGCATCGTCGAAGGCGACGTGCCGGCGACGCGCTACGGCGAGCCGGCCAAGCCGGCGGACGACGATGCGGAGCGCACCGTACCCGCAGCGAAGCGCGCCACGCCGGTGGCGGTTGTGCTCACGCGCTATGCGGCGCAGAACCTCTACGCGCCGCTGCGCACCGTGGAGCCCGTTCCCGGCCTCGGCCGCGTCAATCTGCGCCGTGGGCTGGAGCTTTCCACCTTGCTGCCCACACTGCCGGTGCGTGCGCAGGCGCTGGCCGCTTGGCGGCTCGAAGACCAGTGGGTGACGGCGGTGAAGCTCACCAACGCCTCCGGGCGCTGGCTCGACCTCGATCCCCGCGCGCTGCAGGGCGACTTTCTCGCCGCGACCTTCCAGCACCCGAATCTGGCGCCGGCCGGCCGCGCCGCCGACACCACGGTGGTCTACCTCGTGACCCGTGGCCACGGCCTGGCCGAGTCGCTGCTGCCCAAGCTCTCACCGATCGACGCGACGGTGAACCTGCCGCCGGCCGCGGCGGCCGGCCAGGCCGAAGGAGGTGCCCGCGATGAAAAGTAACCCCCTCCTGAAGTGGCTGCTGATCCCGATGGCGCTGGTGCTGCTGTTCGTCGGCATCAAGATGTTCTCCGGGGATCGCGGCGCCAAGCCCGTTCCGGCCGGCAGCGCCAACTCGCTCACGCCCGAAGAGATGAAGGCGCTGGGCATCGAGGGCGACACGCCGCGCGATACCGTTGCCACACTGGTGGCCCAGGTCAAGCAGTTGCGCAACGAGCTGCAGACGGCGCTCAACGACAACAAGAACCAGAAGAGCGAGAACGAGCGTATGCGCGCGCGGGAAAGCGCGATCGACCAGCGCATCCAGTCCGCGCTGGATGGTGAACGCGGCCGCCTGCAGCAGGACCGCGAGCAGTTGGCCGGCGACCGCCAGCAGACCCAGGGCCTGCTGCAAGACCTGCAGCGGCGCCTGGATGGGCTTTCCGGCAAGGGCGGCCAGGCCGATCTGCCGGTCGGGCTCGGCCTGGAGGACGGCGACGGCAAGGGCTTCAGCGGCAGCCAGGGCGGCGCCGCGCGCAGCACCAGCGGCACGCGCTGGGTGGAACCGGACGATGCGAAGCCTTCGGCGAAGAACGGCAGCAGCGGCGGCCTGAACTTTCCGACCAGCTTCGGGCCGGCGCAGAAGACGCTTTCCGACACGGCCGACAACGTGGCCAGCACCGTCGCGGATGCAGGCAGCCGCGACGTGGGCACGTCGTCCAAGCCGGTCTACACGGTGCCGTCGAACTCGACGCTGATGGGCTCCATCGCGATGACCGCGCTGATCGGCCGCGTGCCGATCGACGGCACGGTCAACGACCCGTACCCCTTCAAGGTGCTGATCGGCCCGGACAACCTCACCGCCAACGGCATCGACATTCCCGACGTGGCGGGCGCGGTGGTCAGCGGCACGGCCTCGGGCGACTGGACGCTTTCCTGCGTGCGCGGCCAGATTCGCTCGGTGACGTTCGTCTTCAACGACGGCACGGTGCGCACGATGCCGGAGGACGGCAACCGCAACCAGAGCGGCGGCGGCCAGGGCAATGGTGCAAACAGCACGACGCAAGGCGGCCTGGGCTGGATCAGCGATCCCTACGGCATCCCCTGCGTCAGCGGCGAACGGCGCAGCAACGCGCAGCAGTACCTGGGTTCGCAAGCCCTCATCACCGCGGCCGGCGCCGGCGCCGCTTCACTGATCAAGTCGGACAACGGCAGCGTGGCCGTGGTCGCTAACAGCAACGGCTCGCTTGGCACGGTAGGCATCAGCGGCAACGAGGCGATGGGCCGCATCCTGGCCGGGGGCGTCCGCGACATGGCCGATTGGGTCAACAAGCTTTACGGCCAAGCCTTCGCCGCCGTCTACGTGCGGCCCGGCGCCAAGGTCGCGGTGCATCTGGAGCAGCCGCTCAACATCGACTACGACGCCAAGGGGCGCCGGGTCAATCAACGCATCGGAGGCAAGCATGCGTCGGATTTGGATTGAATCGGCCGCGATCCTGTGCGCGGTCCTGGTGCTGGGCGGCTGCGCCACCAGCAAGGACAAGTTGCTGCCGCACGGCGATCACACCATGCTCGACGTGTGGAATCAGGAGACGGGCGGCAGCGCCGGTGGTGGGCAGGCAGCGCGGCAACTGCTCGATGCACGCCAGGACTTGCGCCGGCCGCTGACCGAGGCCGACGTGCAGGCGGTGCCCGCCGCCGCTGCCGCCTACACGCGCACCGCGGCCAACGAGATTTACCGCCAGTTCCGACGCCTGCCGAACCCGGACCTAGTGATGTACGTGTTCCCGCACCTGGCCGGCACCGACCCGGTGCCCGTGCCCGGCTACACCACCGTGTTCCCGCTCTACCAGCGCGTGCAGTACGCGATGCCTGGCGAGCGCCTGGAGGACTACTGATGGCTTGGTCGTTGCCCTGGGCACGCAAGGCCGTCACGCCCGCCGGCCCCGACCTGGATGCCGATGACGCCTGGTCGCAGCATGTCTCGACGCTGGCCGCGCACGGCATTCCCGAGCCCGGCAGCGCGATGGGCAGCCAGCCGCGCCCGCCGACCACCGAAGCGGACCTGCAGGCGCTCTACGGCGTGGCACCGTCCTTCGCCGACCTGTTGCCGTGGATGGAGTACCTGCCCGGCTCCAAGAGCATGTTGCTGGAAGACGGCCAGTCGGTTGCGGGCTTCTTCGAACTGGCCCCGGTCGGCACCGAAGGCCGTGAGATGGCCTGGCTGTGGCAGGCACGCGATGCACTGGAGAACGCGCTGCAGGACTCGTTCGACGAACTCGACGAGAACCCGTGGGTCGTGCAGCTCTACGCCCAGGACGAATCGACCTGGGACACCTACCTGCGCGGGCTGGCCGACTATGTGCGGCCGCGCGCCCAGGGCAGCGCCTTCACGGACTTCTACCTGCGTTTCTTTGGGCACCACCTGCGCGCCATTGCCAAGCCCGGCGGGCTGTTCGAGGACACCACGGTGACGCGGCTGCCGTGGCGCGGCCAGGTCCGGCGCGTGCGAATGGTGGTCTACCGGCGCGCGAACGCTACGACCGCATCGCGGCGCGGCCAGTCCCCCGAGCAGGCGTTGACGACGATCTGCGACCGGCTCGTGGGCGGCCTCGCCAACGCGGGCGTGAAATCCCGCCGCATGGAGGCGGCCGACATCCACGACTGGCTGCTGCGCTGGTTCAACCCGCACCCGACGCTGCTCGGCCCCAGCGCCGACGACCGCGAGCGCTTCTATGCGCTGACGCGCTACCCCGAGGCAGTCGAAGACGGCGAGATCGAGCTGGCCAGCGGAGACTTCGCGCAGCGCCTGTTCTTCGGCCAGCCGCGCTCGGACGTGGCGAACGGCACGTGGCTGCTCGACGGCATGCCGCACCGGATCATCGTGATGGACCGGTTGCGCATGCCGCCTGCGACCGGCCACGTCACCGGCGAAACGCGCAAGGGCGGCGATGCCGTCAACGCGCTGTTCGACCAGATGCCCGAGGACACGGTGATGTGCCTGACCGTCGTCGCGACGCCGCAGGACGTGCTCGAAGGGCACCTGAACCACCTGAGCAAGAAGTCGGTCGGCGAGACGCTGGCTTCGGAGCAGACGCGCCGCGACGTGCAGGAAGCGCGCGGGCTGATCGGCAGCGCGCACAAGCTCTACCGCGGTGCGCTTGCCTTCTATCTGCGCGGACGCGACCTCGCGCAGCTCGACGCCCGCGGCCTGCAACTGGTCAACGTCATGCTCAACGCCGGCCTGCAGCCGGTGCGCGAGGAAGACGAGGTGGCGCCGCTCAACAGCTACCTGCGCTGGCTCCCGTGCGTGTTCGATCCGGCCACCGACAAGCGCCAGTGGTACACGCAACTGATGTTCGCGCAGCACGCGGCGAACCTCGCGCCGGTGTGGGGCCGCAGCCAGGGCACCGGCAATCCGGGCATCACGTTCTTCAACCGCGGCGGCGGGCCGATCACCTTCGACCCGCTGAACCGGCTCGACCGGCAGATGAACGCTCACCTGTTCCTGTTCGGTCCCACCGGCTCGGGCAAAAGCGCCACGCTCAACAACATCCTGAACCAGGTGACGGCGATCTACCGGCCGCGGCTGTTCATCGTCGAGGCGGGCAACAGCTTCGGCCTGTTCGGCGACTTCGCGGCGCGGCTAGGCATGAAGGTGCATCGCGTTAAGCTGGCCCCCGGTGCCGGGGTGAGCCTCGCGCCGTTCGCCGACGCCCACCGGCTGGTGGAAACGCCCAGCCAGGTGCAGACGCTGGATGCCGACGCCCTGGACGAGGACCGCGACGAAGCGGCACAGGCAGCGGATGCCGACGAGCAGCGTGACGTGCTGGGGGAACTGGAAATCACCGCGCGGCTGATGATCACCGGCGGCGAGGACAAGGAAGAGGCGCGCATGACGCGCGCCGACCGCAGCCTGATCCGCCAGTGCATCCTCGATGCGGCCCAGCGTTGCGTGGCCAACCAGCGCACCGTCCTGACGCGCGACGTGCGCGATGCGCTGCGCGAGCGCGCCCGCGATACGGCACTACCCGAGGTGCGGCGCGCGCGGCTGCTGGAAATGGCCGACGCGATGGATATGTTCTGCCAGGGCGTGGACGGCGAGATGTTCGACCGGCCCGGCACGCCCTGGCCCGAGGCCGACATCACCATCGTCGATCTGGCGACCTTCGCACGCGAGGGCTACAACGCGCAGCTTTCCATCGCCTACATCAGCCTTATCAACACGGTCAACAACATCGCCGAGCGCGACCAGTTCCTCGGCCGGCCGATCATCAACGTGACGGACGAGGGGCACATCATCACCAAGAACCCGCTGCTTGCGCCCTACGTCGTCAAGATCACGAAGATGTGGCGCAAGCTCGGCGCCTGGTACTGGCTGGCGACGCAGAACATCGACGACCTGCCCAAGGCCGCCGAGCCCATGCTCAACATGATCGAGTGGTGGATCTGCCTCTCGATGCCGCCCGACGAGGTGGAGAAGATCGCGCGCTTTCGCGAGCTGAACGCGGCGCAGAAGGCGCTGATGCTGTCGGCCCGCAAGGAGGCCGGCAAGTTCAGCGAGGGCGTGATCCTTTCCAAGAGCATGGAAGTGCTATTCCGCGCGGTGCCGCCCAGCCTGTACCTGGCGCTGGCTCAGACCGAGCCGGAAGAGAAGGCCGAGCGTTTCCAGTTGATGCAGCAGTACGGCATCGGCGAACTGGACGCCGCTTTCAAGATCGCCGAGAAGATAGACCGCGCCCGCAGCATCGAGCCGCTGGTGCTCGATGCGCTGGCGTGACGGGGAGTCCACGATGCGCATCCCTCGCTTCGCGCCGTCCCGCACCGTCCTTGTCGTCGCGCTGCTGATGGCCGCGGCCCTGACAACGGCCGCATGGCTCGGCCTGCGGCCGCAGTCGCCGCCCGCCGAACCCGATTTTCCTTCGGCAGAAGCAACGCCTGCGCCGGCAACGGCACCAGCCGGCCCGCCCTGGCGCTATGGCCGCGCCGATGCGCGCTTCACGGTGGTCGAGTACGCCGACCTCGAATGCCCGTTCTGCCGCGCCTACTTCGCAGTGCTCAAGCGCTGGATCGACGCGCACCCGGACGTGAGCTGGCAATGGCATCACCTGCCGTTGCCGTTGCACGAGCCGGCCGCGTCTGCCGGTGCGCGCCTGGTGGAGTGCGTCGGCGAGGCCGGCGGCCAGGCCGCGTTCTGGCAGGCCGCCGAGTGGGTCTACACGCACACCCGCGGCGACGGTCAGGGCCTGCCCGAGGGCCTGCGCTATCCCGACCTCACGCCGGCCGCGCAGCAGTGCCTCGACAGCGACCGCCCCGATGCGCTGATCCGCGCACAGTCGGCGAGCGCGGCGCAGGAGGGCATCAAGGTCACGCCCACGCTGCGCCTGCAGGATCGCCAGTCCGGCAAGACGCTGCTGCTGCACGGCCCGGTCGAAGGAGATGCCTTGCTGTCCGCGATCGACCTGCTGGCGGCCAGTGCAGCGGCCGAGCCCGCATCGAAGGAAATGCCTGCCGAGTCTCTCGGAGACATGCCCAGGTAGCCACGATCTTCAAGGCTACGACGCGGCTTGGCCGTGCTGATCGACCCCGTTCGCTGCGCATCCCTGGACGCGAACAGCCACTGTGCATGCGGTGGCGGATGCCCGCTCTTCTGCCGCTTGTTCTTCATCGTCCCCGGAGGGTTTGTCCCTCCCGGGACAGGCGTCCTCCGACTTCATCCCGTGGAGGTTCGCCATGTCCTATGTCGTCGCCGACTCGCGTCCCGAGTCGCTCAGCCTGATCGCCGCCCAGCACGAAGACTGGATCATCCGCCAGGCCATCGCCTTGCTGGAACAACGCATCTTCAAGGCCGGCCCGATGCTGAACAGTCCCGCCGCCGTGCGCGACTACCTGCATCTGAAGCTGGTCGCGGAGCCCAACGAGGTCTTCGCCGTCGTGTTCCTCAACTCTCAGCACCAAGTCCTCGCCTACGAGCCGATGTTCAAGGGCACGGTCGATCAAACCTCGGTGTACCCGCGGGTGCTGGTGCAGCGCGCCCTGGCCCTCAACGCCTCGGCGGTCATCCTGGCCCACCAGCATCCATCTGGCATGACCGTGCCTTCGGCCGCCGATCAGGCGCTGACCGACCGGCTCAAAGCCGCCCTGGCGATAGTCGATGTCCGGGTGGTGGATTACTTCATCGTCGGCAAGGGCACGCCGTACTCCTTCGCCGAATCCGGCCTGCTGTAGCGCCGCTGACCGCCTGGTCCCCGCGGGAGCCTCGGCTGCCGCTTTTCTTTCGCCTGTCTGCCCAAAGCGGAGCGCGCGCGGTGCGCATTCCTTGTCGCGGTTGGACTGCCTTCGGCGTTCGACTAGAGCCTTGCTCTCATTCCCAGGACGCCCGCCATGACGGCTCCCTTCTTGAAACCCATCCCGCGGCTGCGGTGTACGCGCATCGCCTGCGCGGGAGGGCTGCTGCTGTGCCTGCTCGGCCAGGACGCATCCGCAGCCGACGTGCTGGTCGTGACCGACAGCCGCCATCCCGTGCAGTCCGCATCCGGCGCGCGCGTGATCGAGCTGGATCTGCCCGAGCGCATCGAGGCCGAACTGGCCGCGGGCCTGCCTGCCGATCCGGGCCGCGCGGCCGCGCTCGTGCAGCAACGCCTGCGCGATGGCAGCCAGGCACTACAGCGCCGCATCGGCAGCGCCTACCAGGGCGTCGCCGATGCCTGGGGCTTGGGGCTGGCCAAGGTGCCTGCCGTGGTGGTCGATCGCCGCTACGTGGTCTACGGCGAGCCCGATGTCGCGCGCGCCGTGGCACGCATCGAATCACATCGGAGGGCACAGCCATGAACCGCCTGCTGTCGGCGTCGTCGCGCCGGGCCCGCCTTGCCATCGCTTCGGTGCTGCTCGGCGGCGCCGCTTCGAGCTTCGCGCTGAACACGGCTACCATCGTGTCCTCGGCCCTGTCGCCCGACTGCCTGGAATATCGCGTCGTCGGCATCTGCTACTGGCTGTTCTGCACCTGGACGGGCTGCACGGTGCGCACCTCGGTGAAGGTGCGCCACTACATTCCCGACGCGGTGGTGTCGAGCTACAGCAACACCGGCGAGAACCCGTGGATCGAGGTGCGCGCCATGAGCATGCCCAATCCCACGGCGCAGGCCGGCGGCGACGGGACGACGAACCACGACAACGAGAACAACCTGGCGAAGTTCAAGAACGCCGACGTGATCGGGCATCCCGGCGGTTCGGTGTTCAGCCAGTTCGCCAGCGCGTCCGGCTACGCCTGCCAGGGCGCAGGCACGGCCTTCATGCCGTACCTGCTGAGCACCCTCGACACGCTGGCCTGGCGCTACAACGTCCCGGAGATGGTGTACCCCGAGGCGGTGATCCCCGGCATGCGCGAGATCGGCGGCCGCACGACGCTCAACCTGTGGGGCAACGTCTATCCGCGCGGCGGCTTCCTGCATCAGACCGACGACTACAAGAGCGGCGCCGTCGTCGCGCAGCGCGCGGGCGATGTCGTCACGCGGCGCATGCAGCCGCACGTCTACCAGCCGCTGCTCGCGAGTTCGAGCGACGGCTATTGGCCGGCCGGCGCCCTGGTGGAGAGCGATGCCTCCACCGGCAAGTGGCAGGAGCTGACGCCGACCCTCTCCAACTCCTGCGCCGTGTTCCCCCACTCCAACACGCGCGTGCAGGCCCAGCAAGGCGACTACGCCTGGGCGCTGTGGCGGCCCTATGCCTGCTGCCAGCGCCGCGGGCAGGTCTTCCTCGGCAGCGTCGATTTCCTCTGAGGTATTCCGATGAAAGCGTCTCTCTCCCGTTTCGCACAGCGCGCCAGGCCCTACGCGCTCAGCATCGCGCTCGCCTGCGCCGTCACGGCCGCAGCCGGCGTCGCGTGGGCGCAGACCCGCATCAGCCCCACCGGCGTCGGCGTGAGCGGCAGCGTCATCGGCGACGACGTGCTCTACAGCATCGGCGGCGGCCGGGCCGTGTCCATGGGCGGCGCCGGGAACATGCAGAGCATCGGCGTGGGCATCGGCTGGAACAGCAACCTGATCTGCGGAAACATGAGCATCACGACGACGCTGCAGAACCAGTTGAACGGCCTCACCAATGGCTTTCAGCAGATCATGTCCTCGGTGATCCAGAGCGCCACCAGCGCCGTGGCGTCGCTGCCGGCCCTGATCATCCAGCGCGCCGATCCGGGCCTCTACAACCTGCTGACCAACGGCGTGCTGCAGGCTCGGCTCGATTTCGACCGCAGCAAGTTGACGTGCAAGGCGATGGCCAACCGGATGACGGACATGGCCGGCGGCCAGGCCGGGTGGGATCAGCTCGCCGAAGGTTTCGCGCTGCGCGATGCGGTGAGCAGCACCGATGCGGTGTCCGCCGTCGAGCAGGCCGAATCGAACAAGGGCAACAACGGCGTGCCCTGGGTGGGCGGCGGCAACGCGGGCGGCTCGGGCCAGGGTTCCATCAAGGTGGTCGGCGACGTGACTCGTGCCGGCTACAACCTGCTCAACAGCCGCGGCGTCAGCGACACCTCATCCATCCCGCGCGCGTCCTGCGGCAACCGGCTGACCTGCCAAACTTGGTCCTCGCCGCAGGCCGCAGCGGACTTCGCAACCCGCGTGCTCGGCGAGCGCGAGCAACGCACCTGCGAGACCTGCACCAAGACGCAGACCACGCCTGGCGTCGGCCTGACGCCGGTGATCCAGGAAGAGTACGAGACCAAGCTGCAGGCACTGCAGGGCCTCGTGACGGGCTCGACGCCGATGACGGTGGCAAACCTCGAAGCCGCCGGCAGCAACTCGCTGCCGATCACGCGCGGCGTGATCGAGGCGCTGCGCGACGAGCCCGATCAAGACCTGCTCGGCAAGCGCCTGGCGTCCGAAGCCGCGCTGTCGAGCGTGCTGGAGAAGGCCCTGCTGTTGCAGCGCACGCTGCTGACCGGCAAGAAGGAGCCGAACGTCGCCGCCAACGAGCTGGCCGTGAAGGCGGTCGATCAGGAGAACAACGCGCTGGAGCAGGAGATCAACAACCTCAAGACCGAGCTGGAGCTGCGGCGCACGCTGGCCGGCAATTCGGCGATGGCGATCGTGCAGCGCCACGGCACCCGCGCCGCGGGCTCGCGCGGCATCTTCGAGGGCGACACGACGCGCGACCGGCTCAAGGAAGTGCAGAAGCCGCGGAGCGGGCCATGACCAGCCGGGCCTGGCTGCGGCCGGCACGGCTGCTCGGCCGCCGCGTCGGCATCGTGCTGCTGTGGGTGCTGCTGGTGGCGGGCATCGCGGTCGGCGTGAACGTCGTCGGCCTCCACATCGTCGGCAGCATCGACGGCTGGGAGCAGTGGCTGCGCGAGCACTCGGGCCACTTCCTCGTCTGGCGGCTGCTGCTCTACGCGGCGACGGCCTACGGCTGGTGGTGGATGCGTCGGCGCCTGCGCGAACGCGAGCCATTGGCCGAGACCCATCAGCGCCTGCTGCGCGCCGAGATCGCGGCCGTCGCCACCCTCGTGCTGCTCGAAGGCAGCCAGCTACTGCGCAATGGCTGAGCCCTGGAGAACGCCATGACGCTCAACACAACGGACTACCTGGAGTATTACCTGACCCTGGTCGGGTGGATCGTCAGCAACGGCATCTGGAACATCCTCGTGGCCAGCGGCGTATTCGCGCTGCCCTTCGTGGTCATGGTGGTGCAGGAATGGCTGCGCGCGCGGGCCGAGGGTGCGGACGAGGGCAACAAGGGGGTGCTGTCATCGATGCGCATCGAGAACCGCGTGTGGGTGGCGATCGTCGTCATCCTGTTCGCCGGCATCCCCTTCATTCCGGTCGACCTCAGCACCATCAAGTTCGACACGACGCGCTCCGCGCAATGCCAGGTCAGCGTCCCGCAGCCCACCGACACGGGCTGGTCGAACGCCTACACCACGCTCAACAACCAGAGCGCGCTGGTGCCGGTGTGGTGGTTCTTCATGCACGCCATCTCGAAGGCGGTGACGGGCGGCGCGGTGGCGGCCATCCCCTGCGGAACGGATCTGCGTCAGATGCGCATGGACGTGGATGCCACGCGCATCGATGACCCGGTGCTGGCCCAGGAGGTCGGCGACTTCGTGCATGACTGCTACGGCCCCTCGCGCGCCAAGCTGTTCATGTCTCGGCCCACGCTCTCCGACGAGCAGATGAATGACGTGACCTGGATCGGTTCGAGCTACTTCCTGAACAACGCGGGCTTCTACGACACCTACCACTCGAACACGCCACGCACGGCCTGGCCCTACGACGCGACGCGCGATGCGGGGCTGGCCCAGGTGGATAGCGGCGGGGGCTACCCCACGTGCCGGCAGTGGTGGTCGGACGGCGGCAGCGGCCTGCGCGCGCGCCTGCTGGCCCAGGTCGATCCCGACCTGCTGACGCGCATCGGCCGCTGGGCGGGCTTCCTGTCGCAGAGCGAGGTGAACGACTCGGTGATCCGCGCCGTGGTCTCGCCGCGGCAGCAGAAGATGAACCAGGGCTCGGTCTACACCGACTACGGCGGCCAGATCGAGAAGACGCTGCCCAACGTCGTGACGCGCGGCGCCGGCGACCTGGGGCTGACCATGGGCTCGCTGGGCTTCTTTCCGGCGATGGACGTGGTACGCCAGGCGCTGCCGATGGTGCTGTCGCTGCTCAAGATGGCGCTGGTGATCTGCATCCCGCTGGTGCTGGTCTTCGGCACCTACGAGCTGAAGGCGCTGGTCGCGGTGAGCTGCGTGCAGTTCGCGCTGTTCTTCGTGGACTTCTGGTTCCAGCTCGCGCGCTGGCTGGACAGCACGATCCTCGACGCGCTCTACGGCTGGGGGTTCGGCGCGAACCGGCCGCACAGCAACTACGATCCGCTGATCGGCCTGAACAACGCCTTCGGCGACATGCTGCTGAACTTCGTCATGGCGACGATGTTCATCGTGCTGCCTACCTTCTGGGTGGCTGCGCTGGGCTGGGTAGGCGTGCGCGCGGGAACGGCAATTCAAGGGCTGGCGGCAGGAACCAGGGATGCCCAAGCTGCTGGCGGCAGGGGTGCGGGTGTCGCTATGAAAGCAGCGAAGTAACGCCTCTAGGCTTGCTCGTCTTCTGGATCGTGGGGGTCGATCCGGTAATCGTCATGGGTGTAGAGGCCGTACCCGGCAGGGCCGTATCGCCATTCCGGCTTGTGTTCCTCGTCGTAGCTCCCATCGTCGTTGCGGACTACCCAGGCGCCGACCAGCGCGAACGCAAGCAGCAGTGCCAGCCAGAACGCGGTGTAGAGCAGGACACCGATCGCAGCGAGCTTGACGGCCAGCAGCGCGGCCTTGGCAATGCCAGGCGCCCATCCCTGCGCGAGCAGCCAGCCCTGCGCCCGCCGATCCAGACGCGCGCAGCCTCTCCACGCCCGGCCCAGTGTCCGGCCGAGGCGTTCTGCGAAGGTGGTCTGTGCGGCGGTCTTCATGGTGGCTACCTCATGTTCATCCTGTCGTGTGGCTGTGATCCCTGTCCGTGTCGCGATTGAAACCTGTGCTGTTCTTCAACCGCGGTCTAGTCCTTGTCTGCTGCGCGCCAGTCGGCCTGGCTTGCGGCCACCAGCGCCGCCCAATCGTCCGGCGGGTTGCCGCGTCCCAACATCTTCTCGAACACCGCATAGGGGTCGGACTTGCTGCCCGACGACCGCAAGGTCTGCTCGTCGTTGACCCAGGCGAACACGATCGCCTTGGCCTTGGAGTCGAAGCGGAAGAACAGCCGGAACCGCCTCCCGATCTTTGCGCGCCGCCAGTGCCGGTAGGCCGGCCCCAAGGTGTTGCCCTGGCGGAATTCGTCGCGCGCAGGATCGCTCGGCACGACATCCATGATCAACTGGCTCAACGCCCGGAACAGCTTGACGTTGGCGTTGCTCTCGAACCCCTGCGGGTCGTTCTGTTCGGCCCGTTCCGCGGCCGCGTGCAGCTTGCGCAACTGCTCGATCACGCCCTCGTGGAACAGGAGCGTCCAACCGTGCCGCTGCATCAGAGCGCCACTTCGCCTTCGATGTCTTCATCGAGGTTCACCGCGTGGTGCGCGTTGGCCAGCATGGCCCGCGCCAGATCGTCCGGCAGGGACTGGACGTGCCGCCCGGCCCGGATGTCCGCTTCCAGCAGCCCCAGGAAGGCGCCGATGGCCGGGTCTTCATGGTCGGCGTCGGCGCGGGTCACGACGACTTCGCCGCCGCGCAGGTCGAACGCCACCTTGCCGCCGGTGTCCACGCCCAGCGCTTGCCGGATGGACTTGGGCAGCGTGATCTGACCCTTGGAGGTCAGCGTCGCGACTTCGTGGATTTCGGGCATGGCGGCACTCCTGATGGCAATGCCTGGATGGTAAGGAAATTTCCTTACCTTGTCAATCTGGGTGTGCATGGTGCTCCGTCCGGTCGATGAAACGGCTCCATCGTAGGGGCGGCACAGCCAGCCTTCCCGCATCAATCCGACTTGGGCCAAACCCGCATTGGTTGTGGTTCGGCAGGCGTCGTTGCCCTATATCCAAAGGTTTCCGTAAAGGCCAAAGGGCTGGGGAAGGGGCAAGGGAATGGGGCCAAGGGGAAAGGCCCTACCCGAAAAGGCCAAAAGGCTCTCCCGACCGGCCCGCCGTCTGGGGTTCGCCATGCTCTCGCTGTTCCAACGCAAACGGGTGCCACCTGCCGCCAGTGCGCCACCGCCCAAACCTCCCGCCGAGCCCGGCAAAGGGCTGATGCGGCCGGAGCCGGCCGCATCGCTGCTGGCGACGCCGCGCCGGCAGAAGCTGCTGGAACACATCTGGCAGCGCACCTCGCTGTCGCGCCGGCAGTTCGCCACGCTGTACCTCGCCCCGCTGGAACGCTACGCCGAGCTGGTCCAGCAATTCCCCGCGTCGGAGGCCCATCACCACGCCTATCCGGGCGGCATGCTGGACCACGGCCTGGAGATCGTCGCCTACGCGCTCAAGCTGCGGCAGTCGCATCTGCTGCCCGCCGGCGCCACGCCGGAGGCGCAAGCCGCCCAGGCCGAGGCCTGGACCGCAGGCACCGCCTATGCTGCGCTGCTGCACGACATCGGCAAGATCGCGGTCGACCTGCACGTCGAGTACGCGGACGGCACGGTCTGGCATCCCTGGCACGGCCCGCTGCGGCGGCCGTACCGCTTCCGCTACCGCAGGGAGCGCGAATACCGGCTGCACAGCGCCGCCACCGGGCTGCTCTACGCCCGGCTGCTCGATCCGGGCATCTTCGACTGGCTCGCCGACTACCCCGACCTGTGGGCCGCGCTGCTGTACGTCCTGGCCGGCCAGTACGAGCACGCCGGCATGCTCGGCGAACTGGTCGTGCAGGCGGACCAGGCATCCGTCGCCCAGGAACTCGGCGGCGATCCGAGCAAGGCCCTGGCAGCGCCCCGGCACGCACTGCAGCGCAAGCTGCTCGATGGCCTGCGCTACCTCCTGAAGGAAGAATTCAAGCTGAACCAGCCCCAGGCCTCGGATGGCTGGCTGACCCAGGACGCGCTCTGGCTGGTGAGCAAGACCGTCTCGGACAAGCTGCGCGCGCATCTGCTGTCGCAGGGCATCGACGGCATCCCGGCCAGCAACACGGCGGTGTTCAACGTGCTGCAGGATCACGGCATCGCCTTGGCCACACCGGACGGCAAGGCGATCTGGAAGGCCACCGTCACCAGCGATGCCGGCTGGTCGCACAGCTTCACCTTCCTGAAACTGTCTCCGGCCATGGTCTGGGATGCGGCCGACCGGCCGGCGCCGTTCGCGGGTCGCGTGCAGGCCGACGAGGAACAAGGGGCGCCGACACCGCAGGCACCGGCATCCGAAGCGCCAGGCTTGGAAAGCGCCGATACGGCGCCACCAAGCATCGCGCCGACCGTCCCTATGCCCACCGACAACGGCGTGGCTGCGCTGCTCGATCTGCTGAGTGACACGGCCCCACCCGTAGCGCCGGAGGCCCCGAGCGAACCCGAGCCTGCCTCGCCACCGGCGCCTACGGTGCTGCCGCAGATAAGCCTCGCGCCATTTCAGGATCGGCCGGAGCCATCCGGCGAGCATTTCATGGCCTGGCTGCGTCAGGGCATCCAGACGCACAAGCTCATCATCAACGACGCCAAAGCCTTGGTGCACAGCGTCGCCGGAACGGCCTACCTGGTGAGCCCCGGCGTCTTCCAGCGCTATGCGCAGGAACATCTGCAAATCGCCGCACTGGCGAAACCGGAGAACCTGGAGGGATGGCAGTGGGTGCAGAAGCGTTTCGAGAAGCTAGGCCTGCACCGCAAGCAAGCCAGCGGGCTGAATATCTGGACCTGCGAAGTCACGGGGCCGCGCAAATCCAGGCGACTGCACGGCTACCTGCTGAGCGCTCCCGAAGCGCTGTTCCAGGAAATGCCTCCGGACAATCCATACCTGCGCCTCCTCACCGAGGCCGTAAAGCGCGAAAATTCAGCCGCCGGTAATAAGAACGACAACGAACAGGGGTAGACAAGGAGCCACGGCGCGGGCCGGCTTCAGTCCGCTGATTTAGGCGGAGCCGTCTCTGCCAGCTTGGCTTCAGTCAGCGCCATCAAGTGGGCAGAACTGCATTTCAGCGCACGGGCGATTTTGAGAATGAGGGGGAGCGTGGGGACATGCTCGCCACGCTCGATCTTTCCCATGTGCGAACGCTCGATTCCTGACAGATGAGCCAGCGTTTCCTGGGCGATGCCTTGACTGGTTCTTTCTTCGCGCACGGAGGCCCCAAACGCGATGGCTGGTTCCGCTTCGTAGGTTGTTGTCCCGGTGGGCCGGCCTCTTTGAATCGAACGCTTTTGCATTGCCAAAAGCGTCGAGGATTGACACGATATAAACCACGTTAAACTTAACTCAATAGAAGCGACTTCATCGGTCGCCGCGAGTTCACTGCCTGGAGGAACTGGACGTGAAATCGAGCGATGCCTCCACTGAAATCCGGGTGGCTGTGCTCGGCGAGTGGGTGCCTTCACCGCTTGCCGACTTGCTGGCGTTGCAGCGCGCCGAAGAGCCAGAGACCGCCACCGCCTTGATCGGATGCAGTTCCACAGCGCAGGCGCAGGAACTGCCGCACGATAACTTTGACTTGGCCCTGTCCACAGCCGCCTGGGAGTGGCCAGGCTGGGTGTGCGAGCCGTTGTGGCATGACACGCTGGCAGTCGCCGTCGCCAAGCGCTCGCACCTGCTGTCCTACCGTGAAGTGCCTCGCCAAGAGCTGCTCAAGCAGCCGTTGATCTGCGCGCAGTCAACGGCCGACGAGCCGTGGAGCGCGGTGGCGCATGGCCTGGTCGAGGATGCACCGCAGGGCCATGAGCAGACCGTCAGCACCTTCGACATGGCGATGACGCTCGTCTCCGCGGGCTACGGCATTGCCGTCGCACCCGCCGCGAGACTGACCTGCTACCTGCGTCGCGGCATCGCCGCGCGGCCATTGGCTGGCGCACCCATCATCGTGATGGCCTACCTGCTTCGCCCGTCCTCGTCCTTGACCGAGCCCCAGGAAAGATTCGCCCGCCGCGCGCGCTCCGTGTCCTGAGACAGGGGCGCGCACTGCTGGGCGCTGGCGCGCTACGCAAACGCCACCTGCTGCGGGGACCACTCGCTTTCCTTCACCGTCGTGCTCACCGCCATGATGATCTTGTCGAGATTTGTGGCACTGACGCTTTCCAGAGCCGAGCCGCCGCGCAGCTTCGCGCGCGGCTGCAGGAGCGCGTTGTAGATCTGCCAAGGGTCGGCGCCCCTGGTCAGCTTGAGGACCGCCTGGATCAGCGCGTGCTTGACCGGATCGAGATGCCAATCCGGCACGCGCTGACCACGGTTGCCCAGGTTCAGCGCCAGCAGGTTGCCGGCCTTGATCTCGTAGCTGATCCACCGGCGGGACTTGCCCGCCATCTTCGCGTACTCGGCGACTGGCAGGTTGTGTGGTGCCTCGAAGACATCGACCAGTTCCATCCGCTGGCGCTGTATGTCGGACAGCGGTTCCTCCATGACGGAACGCGGCAACGGCACTGCGGGCAGCCGATGCGTCTCGGCTGACACCAGTGGCATCGCGTCTCCCGGCCTGGTCACGATCAGGAGCGGCGCCGACGCGGCCGCTGGTTTGGGTGGCGCACTCGCGGCTTCCTCATCCGAGAGGACGGGCACGCCCTCCAAATGAATGGTGAGCGGCATGCTCGCTGCCTCGACCATGTTCTGCTCGAAGAGATCGAGCCGGTCGGCCCAATCCTGCATCATCCGCCGCCGCTGCTCGACGTACTCGGCGTGGTTGTAGGTGGCACTGACCTTGTTGGGATCGACGTGCGAGAGTTGCGCGTCCACCCACACCTTCGGGTAGCCGATCTCGTTGAGCGCGGTGGACATCGTGCCCCGGATGCCGTGCCCGGTCAGCAGGTCGCGATAGCCCATGCGCTTGAGCGCGCCGTTGAGCGTGTTCTCGCTCATGCGCTTCTTCAACTCGCTGTCGTGGCGGAACAGATAGTGCTGGGCCGGTTTGAGCTGTTCGAGCAGGTGCCGGACGATCTCGATGGCCTGCACCGACAGCGGCACGATGTAGGGTGGAATGTCCTTGGGCAACTGGCGCTTCCTGCGCATGTCCACCTGGAGCTGCTTCACGACCTCGGGCGGGATGATCCAGAGGCCCCGATCGAGGTCGAACTGATCCGGCGTCGCCAGGCGCAGCTCGCCCGTGCGCACGCCGGTGAATAGCAGCAGCCGCAGACCGAGCTGGGTCTGCAGCCGGCCACGATACTTGCGCAGGCGCTGCAACAGCTTCGGCAACTCGGCCATGCGCAGGAACGGGTTGTGGTTCACCGGGGGCAGCGGCAGCGCCACCACGTCGAGGTCGGAAGCCGGGTTCTGCTCCAGGCCCGGCACGACCACCAGCGCGTAGCGGAACATCTGGTTGAACCACGTCCTGACTTTCTCGGCGACGGAGAGCGCCTTGCGCCGCTCGATCCTGGCGATCACTTCCAGCAGGTCAGGGCGTTTGATGTCGTAGATCGAGCGCTTGCCCAGCAAGGGCAGCACATCCTTGGCGAAGACGCGAGGGAGGATCGAGAGGGTGGTCTGCCGGCCCTTCTTGAGGCCGCGTTCGCGGTGGGCAAGCCACTTCTTGTAGATCGCCTCGAAGGTGTTTTCACCGGCGAGTTTGACCGCGGCGCGCTTTTGCTTGCGGTGAAGGCGCGGGTTGATGTCCTTGGCCACCAAGGCGCGCGCCTCGTCACGCAGGGCGCGTGCCTCACGAAGGGACACCTCGGGATAGGTGCCCAGCGACATGCGCTTGGGCTCCTTCATCCAGTAGTAACGGAAGTGCCAGCTCTTGCTGCCCGTGGCCGTCACGGCCAGGGAGAGACCATCGATGTCTGGAAGTGTGTAGGCCTTGCCGGTGGCTTTGGCTTGGCGGACCACCAAGTCTGAGAGTGCCATGCTCTAGCTCCTGAACATGAGTCAGGAACCAGATGCTTAACCCATCGACCTCAGCGCCCTAGCAACAATCCGGAAGCCGTCGTGCCCGCAAAAATGGACACAAAAATGGACATAAACGTCGTGGCTTCAGGTGGATTTCCGTGGAGCCCACTGGAACATCGAGGTGTCGAAAACTCAACCAGAATCAACGACTTACGATGCCTCTTGGACTTCCTCAGAATTCCCTGGAACGATGCAGTGGAGCGGGTGAAGGGAATCGAACCCTCGTCGTAAGCTTGGGAAGCTTCTGCTCTACCATTGAGCTACACCCGCGCGGCGATGCGCAGTCTATGCGGGCGGAGGCCCGCCGCGCAATGGCAATCCGCGATACGGGCGATGCCGCTCCATGGCGCACGATGCCCGGGGCCTGCTTCCGCGGCAAAGGGCGGCACCGGCCTGCGGCCCCGCCCTCCGGCACTCAACGCCGGCTCAGAAGCCGCCGCTGAACGTAGCGAACAGCGTGGCGTCGCGGGCCGACTTCTGCAGCGTGGTGGTGCTCAGGCCGACATTGCTCTGCAGCCCCCACAGGTTCATCCGCGCACCCAGCACCGCAGTGGCGTAGTTGCGGTCGAACTGCAGGCCCGGGACCTTGTAGGCACCGACGTCGGCCATGGTCTGCAGCCAGGCGCTGGCCTGCTTGCCGTCCTCGAACTCGTGGTCGTAGGTGACCTGCACGTAGGGATGGATGCTGCCGCCGTCGAAGCGCGCCTGCCAGCCGATGCGGCCGACGGTGGAATCCACGTCCTGGTCGCCATAGCCGAGCGCGGTGGCGCTGGCGCTGCTTTCCAGGTAACCGTCGAGCTTGACCTTCTGCCAGACCACGCCCGCCACCGGACCATGGCGGAAGCCGCCTTCCTGGCCGAACTCGTAGCCGGCGTTCAGCGCGACGGTCAGGTTGCTGCCGTCGGGCGAGCCCTTGTGCACGCGGGTGGCCGGGCCGAGCTGCACCTTGCGGGTCACGTCATAGCCCAGCCAGCTGTAGCTGGCCTGCCCATTGACCCAGACATGGTCGCCGTACCAGCCGGCGAACAGGCCCGCGGTGGTGTCGGACTGGGTGAAGTCGCCCTTGCCGCCGCCGAAATCCGCATCCATGCGGCCGTAACCGGCGAAACCGCCGACCACCACCCCATTGCGCGCCCAGTCGATGCCGAACAGGCCGGCCGGCGCCATGCCGTCATACAGGCTGGCATGGTCGTAGCGCTGCATGTCGCCGCGCACATTGCCCCACCAGCTCATGCCATCGGCCGGACGGCCGCCCAGGTGGCCGCTCACCTGGTCGGCACGGGCACGGCCGGTGGTCTGCGCCGAATGCGTCAGCACCTGCTGCAGGCGCGGCGCCTCGAGCACCGAGATCGCGTACTGGCCGAGGATCTGGTGCGCGCCCGTGGTCGGGTGCACGCCATCGGCGAACACATAGGTATCGGCAGCGTTGGGGGTGACGTAGTTCAGCGGCGTGCAGGTCAGCGACTGGGCGGTGACCTGCGGCTGGCAGGCGGTGCCGGACACATTGGTGAATCCGTATGTCCCCGGGTTGGCGATGATCTCCTGCAGGATGCTGAAGGTATCGACCGGGATGACCTGCAGGCCGGCCTGCTTCAGGCCACCGAACAGCGCATCGTTGTAGGCCTTGGCCAGGGCGGTGCCCTGCGCCATCGCCACCGGCCCACCGGCGCGCGAGGACGGCGTCAGGCCGATGTCGGGCAGGTTCGGCACCATCACGTACTGCGCGCCAGCCGCCTTCAGGGTGGCGACCATGCCCACCTCGCTGGCGACCGCCGCGCCGATGGTGGCCTGCGCCGGAGCGCCGCCGGCCACCGCGAACAGATCGTTGGCGCCGCCCCACACGGTATAGAGGGCATTGGCATCGGCCTTGCCGCCATTGGCGGCAAGGTAATTGTTGAGCTGGGTCTTGAGCGAGGGCGTCGCCGGCAACAGCGGGTTCAGCGGGTTGGTCACGTCCACCCCCACGCGGGCGCCGCCGGCGGCGTAGTTATCGCCATTCTGGCCATTGCCGTTGGGCAGGGCGCTGGTGCCGTAGTGGTCGGCCAGGTAGTCGGACCAGACCCAGCCGGGGTTGGTGGTGAAACGGCCGGCGGCCGAAGCGGAAGGATTGGCCTGCACCATGATCGGGCGGTAGTAGCCGGTATCGGTCAGGCTGTCGCCGAAGAACACGGTCTTCGAGAACGGGGACTGCGCCATGGCCGGAACGGCAGCGGCAGCCAGCGCCAAGGCAAGGGCCGAGCGCAGTGGACGGGAGGAAACACGCATGGGGGAACTCCTGACGGATATAGGAAAGCGACAGCGTACGCTGCCGCACGGTATTAGTTTTTCACTGGCCTACGACGGGCTCACGCTGCACTGCCGCATGGGCTGGGATTTTCCGCCCGCGCTGGCGAGAATGGCCGCATGGACATCCAGCTCAATGGCGAAACCCGCCCGTTCCCGTCGTCCCTGACCCTGGCCGGGCTATTGGCCGCCGAAGGCCTGGCCGAACGCCGCGTGGCGGTGGAGGTCAATGGCCAGATCATTCCCCGCGGCCAGCACGGCCAGTGGCAATTGAACGAAGGCGACGTGGTCGAGATCGTGCACGCGCTGGGAGGCGGGTGATCCGGAGCCTGCGGCAGGAGCGGCTTCAGCGGCGATGGTTTTCTGTCTTCGACGCACTGGACAGCCCCGAAAGCGATCGCGGCTGAAGCCGCTCCTGCGGATCTCTTGACCGGAAAACGGGGCGGCACCTGACGCGATGCGCGATAATCGCCCCATGAACGCACACGCCCCCACCGATCCGCTGGTCATCGCCGGCAAAAGCTATGCGTCCCGGCTGCTGACCGGGACCGGCAAGTTCAGGGATCTGGAAGAAACCCGCCTGGCCACCGAGGCCGCCGGCGCCCAGATCGTCACCGTCGCCATCCGCCGCACCAACATCGGCCAGAACCCGGGCGAACCCAACCTGCTCGACGTGCTGCCGCCGGACCGCTACGCCATCCTGCCCAACACCGCCGGCTGCTATACCGCCGAGGACGCGGTGCGCACCTGCCGACTGGCGCGCGAACTGCTGGACGGCCACAACCTGACCAAGCTCGAGGTGCTGGGCGACCAGAAGACCCTGTACCCGGACGTGGTGCAGACCCTCAAGGCGGCCGAGCAGCTGGTCAAGGACGGCTTCGACGTGATGGTCTATACCTCCGACGACCCGATCCTGTGCAAGCGGCTGGAGGAGATCGGCTGCGCCGCGGTGATGCCGCTGGCCGCGCCGATCGGCTCGGGCCTGGGCATCCAGAACAAGTACAACCTGATCGAGATCATCGAGAACGCCAAGGTGCCGATCATCGTCGACGCCGGCGTCGGCACCGCCTCGGACGCCGCCATCGCGATGGAGCTGGGCTGCGACGGCGTGCTGATGAACACCGCCATCGCCGGCGCGCGCAATCCGGTACTGATGGCCAGCGCCATGCGCAAGGCAGTCGAAGCCGGCCGCGAGGCGTTCCTCGCCGGGCGCATCCCGCGCAAGCGCTACGCCAGCGCATCCTCGCCGGTGGAAGGATTGATCGGCTGATGACCAATCCCTTCGACAGCGCCGGCGCCAAGGCGCCGCCCAAACCCTTCACCGTCACCGAAGGCCGCCGCGAGATCCGCAGTTTCGTGCTGCGCCAGGGCCGTTTCACCCCGGCCCAGCAGCGTGCGTTCGACGAACGCTGGCCGCGCTTCGGCATCGATTTCAACGGGCAGCCGCGCGACCTGGCCGCCACCTTCGGCCGGGCCGCGCCCAAGGTGCTGGAAATCGGCTTCGGCAATGGCGCCGCGCTGCGCCACGCCGCACGCTTCGACACCTCCAAGGACTACATCGGCATCGAGGTGCATGCGCCCGGCGTGGGCCGCCTGCTCAACGCGCTGGCCGACGACGACGCCGGCAACGTCAAGCTCTACCACCACGATGCGGTCGAGGTGCTGGAGAAGGAAATCGCCGACGGCGCGCTGGACGAGATCCGCATCTATTTCCCCGACCCGTGGCACAAGAAGCGCCACAACAAGCGCCGCCTGGTGCAGCCGGGGTTCGCCGCGCTGCTGGTGCGCAAGCTGCGCGCGGGCGGCCTGCTGCACTGTGCCACCGACTGGGAGGACTACGCCGAGCAGATGTGGGACGTGCTCGACGCCACCGACGGCCTGGCCAACCGCGCCGGCCCGCGCGGCAGCGTGCCGCGCCCGGACTGGCGCCCGCAGACGCATTTCGAGACCCGCGGCCAGAACCTCGGCCACGGCGTCTGGGACCTGCTCTACGACCGCACCTGACCGGGACTGAAGGGAGCCGCCCCGCATGGACACCGCGCTGACGCTGACCACCGACATGAAGCTCGTGCTCGGGCTGGTCGGCTTCACGATGGCGATGTTCCTGTTCGAGCGCATCCGCGCCGACGTGGTGGCGCTGGTGGTGATGGTGGTGCTGGGCGTCACCGGCCTGATCGCGCCGGAGGAGATCTTCGGCGGCTTCTCCGGCAACGCGGTGATGAGCATCATCGCCACCACCATCCTCGGCGCGGGCCTGGACCGCACCGGCGCGCTGAACCGGCTGGCCGGCTGGCTGCTGCGGCGCTCGCACGGGCTGGAGCAGCGCCTGCTGCTGCTGACCAGCGCCACCGCCGGCCTCAACTCCTCGTTCATGCAGAACCCGTCGGTGATGGCGCTGTACCTGCCGGTGGCCTCGCGGCTGGCCTCCAATACCGGCCTCACCCTCAAGCGCCTGCTGCTGCCGATCACCGCCGCCATCGTGATGGGCGGCGGCCTGACCATGGTCGGCAACTCGCCGCTGATCCTGCTCAACGACCTGCTGATCTCGGCCAACAACAACCTGCCCTCGGGCACCGCCACCATCGAGCCGCTGCGCATGTTCGCGCCGCTGCCGATCGGCCTGGCGCTGCTGGCGGCCTCGCTGCTGTATTTCCGCTTCTTCGGCGACCGCAAGCTGTCCCGCGAGGGCGGCGAGGACAGCGACGGCCAGACCCCGGCGCGCACCGAGAGCTACTTCGCCAAGGCCTATGGCATCGAGGGCGAGGTGTTCGAACTGGCGGTGACGGCCGAAAGCCCGCTGGTCGGCATGACCGTCAGCGAGGTCGAGAGCCTGTTCGACGCGCCGCTGCTGCTGGCACTGAAGACCGGCAACGACACCCGCCTGGCGCCGCCGGCGGACATGCGCATCTGGGTCGGCAGCGTGATCGGCGCGATGGGGCCGCGGCAGCAGGTGTCCGACTTCGCGCAGAACCAGTTCCTGCGCATGTCCTCGCGCCTGCGCAACCTCGGCGACCTGTTCAACCCCAGCCGCGCCGGCATTTCCGAAGCGGTGATCCCGCCGACCTCGAAACTGATCGGCAAGACCGCCGGCCAGCTGCGCCTGCGCAAGGAGCGCGGCATCAGCCTGCTGGCGATCAACCGCGACAAGCAGGTGATCCGCGAGGACGTGCGCAACGTGGCGCTGCGCGCCGGCGACATGCTGGTGTTCCACAGCATCTGGCAGGACCTGGCCGCGGCCGCGGAAAGCCGCGACTTCGTGGTGGTCACCGACTACCCCAAGGGCGAACAGCGCCCGCACAAGTTCAAGATCGCCATGGCGATCTTCGCCATCACCATCATCATCGCGCTGACCTCGCACCTGCCGGTGGCGCTGACCCTGCTCACCGGCGTGGCCGGCATGCTGCTCACCGGCGTGCTGCGCATGGACGAGGCCTACGCCTCGATCAACTGGAAGACCATCTTCATGATGGCCGGGCTGATCCCGCTGGGCTGGGCGATGGACTCCAGCGGCGCGGCGGCCTGGGTCGCCGGCCACACCATCGACAAGCTGCCGGCCGGGATCCCGATCTGGGCGCTGGAACTGGCGCTGGCGGTGCTGACCACCGCGTTCTCGCTGGTGATCAGCCATGTCGGCGCCACCATCGTCACCGTGCCGATCGCGGTCAACCTGGCGCTGGCGGCCGGCGGCAACCCCACCGCGTTCGCACTGATCGTGGCGCTGTCGGCCTCCAACAACCTGATGACCGCGTCCAACCCGGTGATCTCGATGGTGATGGGGCCGGCCAAGTACACCCCGCGCGAGATGTGGCGCGTCGGCGGGCCGCTGTCGCTGATCTACACCCTGGTCGTGGTGGTGATGGTCAACATCATGTTCTAGTGATGGGACTTTCGTAGATGCGGGGCTCGCCCCGCATGGGCATTAACGGGAAAGCCACATGCCGGGCAAGCCCGGCACCTACCCAAGCAGCACCTTGCCACCTTCCACGCGCACCGGCACCACGCGCAGCGCATCGCCCTTGCACGGCCCGGAAACGCAGGTGCCGCTCTGCAGCTCAAAGGCGGCGCCATGCACCGCGCAGACCAGATGGCCCTCCCGGCTCTTGAGGAACTGCCCCGGCGCCCAGTCGAGGTTGCGGCCGGCATGGGGGCAGACATTGAGCCAGGCCCGCACCTGTGCACCATCGCGGTAGAGGATCAAGGGCTCGGCATCGCCCTCCACCACCGCCTCCACCGAGTGGAACCCCTGGTCGGGCAAGGAATCGAGCAGGGCAAGCTCGACCGGCGAAGACGTGGATGCGGACATGATGGCGTGAGATGAATGCGGAAACGCGCGTATTGTCGCATGGTCGCGGATATCGCCCCGTCGTCCCCATGGATGAATGCGCAGCCACATTTAACGACAAATTCACTCATCGGCCGGCATCGCCACCGATACTGCGGCCAGCCAAACCGTCATGCCACCGACATGCAGATCCGTTATTTCCAGTTCGCCAACCTCCGCAACCTGTTCGCGCCGCGCAAGCCGCGCAACCCGTTGCTGCGGGTCGCCCTGGGCCTGCTGGGCCTGGCGATCCTCGCGGTGCTGGTGGTAGCCGGCGTATTCGTCGGCGCCGCGATGATCCTCGTCGGCCTGGCCTGGAAGCTGCTGGCCTCGCGCAAGGCCCGCGCCGCACGCAAGAGCGCCGGCAACGTGATGGATGGCGAGTACCGCGTGGTTCGCAAGCCGGCGTTGCCGCACGTCCACTGACCCCCTACTACCGGCAACGCCCTCTCTGGGCAGCGCGCGGCCATGGGACGGGCGGCTGCATGAGTACGGAAGGAACCGCGCCGGCAACGGGCGAAACGCCGCATCGTTTTGGCGCTGCCCCATGTCCGATTCCCCGACGGTTTCCCCGATAGTTACCGACCGCCGGCCCGGCGGCTTCATGCGGGCGGACGGCAGGCGCCGGCCAACAACCAGCCCCGACGCAGTTCCTCGATGGCGCGCATTCCTGGCCACGGAAAACCCCTGGACCAGGGGCAAGCCCGGCGCGGCGGGAGCATGACAGGCGCCTAACGGGGCGCGGCCGACGCCGCTTCCCGCACCGTTCCGGCGGGCGCGTTGCCGCGCGCCCGTGCCGCCCTGCAGCACCGCATCTGCTGCAGGCCGTAGGACGGCAGCGCGCAGGAAACCGCAAGAGCTATCTGCAGCACGGCGGAACAATGGCCAGTAGGGCGCCCGCCGGGGATGGCAAGGTGCAATGCGATGACGCGTTCACGACCAGCGGCCGGCACTACCGGCCTCGCTGCGGCGTCCGGCATCATGGCGCCTGCCCTTCGTTTCCCGGACGAACCATGACCGACCTGATTCCCGCCCCGCCCGTTCCCCGCATCCCGGTGGCCGGAGGCGGCACCTTCCCGGTGCACCGCATCTACTGCGTGGGCCGCAATTTCGCCGACCACGCACGCGAGATGGGCGCGAGCGCGCCGGCCACGGCGGCCGAACGCGGCCAGCCGATGTTCTTCATGAAGCCGGCCGACGCCATCGTCACCGGCGATGCGCCCATTCCCTATCCATCGGCCACGTCCGACCTGCACCACGAGGTCGAGCTGGTGGTCGCGCTCGGCAAGGACGCGCCGGCCGGCGTACTGCCGGTCGAACAGGCGATGCCGCTGGTGCTGGCCTATGGCGTCGGCCTGGACCTGACCCGCCGCGACCTGCAGGCCGCGGCCAAGGCCAAGGGCGGCCCCTGGGACATCGCCAAGGGCTTCGACCATTCGGCGCCGGTCAGCGGGCTGGTCCCCGCCGCGCAGGTGGGCGACCTGGCGCCGCTGGAACTGTCGCTGGAGATCAACGGACAGGTGCGCCAGCGCTCCACCTTGGACAACATGATCTGGAACGTGCCGGAAATCCTGCACGAACTGTCCAAGCTCTACGCGCTGCGCGCCGGCGACCTGGTGTTCATGGGCACGCCGGCCGGCGTGGCCGCGCTGCAGCCCGGCGACCGTTTCAGCGCGCGGCTGGGCGATATCGCGCGCCGCGACGGCGTGATCGCCGGATGACGGGCGCCGGGGTAGTCTGTGCCGGCTTCCCCTTACACGCACACAGGAGACACACATGGGAATGATCAGTGAGTTCAAGGAATTCGCGATGCGCGGCAACGTCATCGACCTGGCGGTCGGTGTCGTGATCGGCGGCGCGTTCGGCAAGATCGTCACTTCGCTGGTGGACAAGGTGATCATGCCGCCGCTCGGCCTGCTGATCGGCAAGGTGGATTTCTCCAGCCTGGCCCTGGAGCTGGCTCCGGCCAGGATGGGCGCCGATGGCAAGGAGATTCCGGCGGTGATGCTGGGCTATGGCGATTTCATCAATACGATGATCCAGTTCGTCATCGTCGCCTTCGCCATCTTCATGCTGGTCAAGGCGATCAACCGCCTGTCGCGCAAGAAGGAGGAAGCGCCCGCCGCGCCGGCCGAACCGAGCGAGGAAGTGCTGTTGCTGCGCGAGATCCGCGACAACCTGAAGCGGTAAGGCGGAACGATTCCCGCCGGGGCGTTGCCCCGTTGTAGAGCGGGGCAACGC